>USGH01000067.1 GCA_900554225.1 uncultured Eubacteriales bacterium
TGAAGCGTGCGGTTGAGGCTGGCTACTGGCAGATGTTCCGGTTCAATCCGGCACTCAAGGCCGAGGGCAAGAATCCCTTCATCCTCGACTGCAAGGAGCCGACCGCTAACTACATCGACTTCATCAAGAACGAGAACCGTTACAACCGTCTGGCGCAGGCAAATCCGGAACGCGCTGCAAAGCTGTTCGAAGAAGCCGAAGAAAACGCCAAGGCGAAGTTCGAACGGCTCACCAAGTACGGCAAGCTGTACGAATAATCGCACAAGCGTGACCCGTGCTGTCGCATGACAGCAGCTGCACATACAACCGCATAACAAAAGCCGGTGTACTCCGCTGTGGGTGCATCGGCTTTTTTGTGTATCGCGGCAGGTTGGATTTTCCAAAGCATTATCATGCAGACTTCCGGAAAAAGTGCGGCGTATACGAAAGGAAAAGCGTGAAGGCATCCTTTGTTCCCCTCCACGCTTTTTTGCTTATTCCTTTGTTCCCTCAAATAGACCACGATTGTCCCAGAATAAGGCATAATATGTCTGCATATTCCGGTTTTCCCACCAGGGACGCACCTCTACCCGAAACGTATCGAAATCGTACACAGCGGCGTGCGGCAGGGAGATGAAAAATGGGCTGTGGGTCGCGATCACAAACTGGCATCCGAAGAATCGCGCACAATCCGTGATCCAGCCGGCAAGCTCCGCCTGATAGACCGGGGAGAGACTGTTCTCCGGCTCATCGAGGAGGTACAGGGCGTTTTCCAGGAAATGCGCTTTATAAAAGGCAAGCGCGTGTTGACCGTTGGAGTCCACGGGATGATAGGTTCCGCCGCCCTCCTCCACATACTGACTGCGGGATTTTCGCCTTGCGCGCACCCGTCTTTCCAGCGCATCGTAATCCGCCATGGAACGAAACTGCACCAGATCCCCCGCCTGATCCGCCGCCATTTCCCTTGCGTACTCCTCTGTGACAGCCGCGCGTTTTTCGCCGATCTCGCGGTTCGTCTCGCGTCTGCTTATGATTTCCGCAAACACATCGTCGCTTGTGAACATGGCACTGTCCGGCGGGATCCGGTCGCGGTACACCTCCGCATCGCACATATGGACATAGCTGCCAAACGCTTCACTTGTATTGAAAAGTCCCAATCGCGGCAGGCGGAGGGTTTCGGCGATCACGTTGAGCAGTGTCGTTTTTCCGGTGCCGTTGCCGCCGCAGAATACGGTCACCTCCGCGCATTCGATGGTATGCAGTCCGATCCGCGGGAACACGCCGAACGGATATGCATTGCAGTACAGGCGTGCTTCCTCGCGCGATCGGCTCGGGATGGTAAAGCGGCGCAGGTAGATCATGGTCGTCCTCCATTTATTCCGCGTTCACGTGTATACAGTCCTCAATCACCACAGGTGTGTCCTCTACGCAGATACGGTTGCTGTGGATCGTCACACCATCGGTATTCCGCACGAAAATGCCATGCGCGGCAGCTGCGGTGATCTCGTTGTCCGTGATGGTAACGTTGCGAATGGTCTGTCCCGCGGGATGGTTGCAATCCGCTTTCACAACGATTCCGGCAGCCTCGCCCCACGCACCGCAATCCGTGATCCGACAGCCGCGCACCGTGAGATTTGCCGGACAAACGCCCTCATACCAATATGCCTCGGCAGCCGCTACCACAGCAGGGCCCTGCGCGCGATAAAAGGTGCAGTCCTCCACGAGAGAATCACGATTTTTGAGCAGTACGCTTCGTGCAAAATGGTGGGCGACATCGCAGCCGACAAACTCCACACGCGGCAGTCTCGTAATGTCGGAAAGGATCAGCCCGTCCGTGTTCTCCGGCAGCGCATGGTCAAAGGTCACGCGGCACATCCATTCGTCGGGCATCGGTGTGCAGTCCACAACGGTCAGCGTATCCACAACCTCCATGGAATCGATCCGCGAAACCTCCACCGTGTCGCCTATGTCGGGGTAATCGAGGGTCTGCGCGTGGGTTCCGTCCGGCGTTTTCTCCTGCGTGAGAACCGTATTCCCGCCGCATTTGCCGACAACCGCCTGATAGTACCCATGCACATTGGTCGCGTCGTCGCCGTGATGGGAGAAGTGGCAGTGGTAGAAGCGGAGCAGCCCCTTCATCGCGGTAAAGTGCGTGGCATCCGTGTTCGACGACCAGAACTGCCCCACAGACGGCACGACGGACAGCTCCTCCAGCACCACATTCTCACTCCGGTTGCCGACGATCCCCATACCCGGCTGACTGTGGATCGTCACGCCGATCAGATGCACGTTTTTCGCCCGTTCGATGAGGATGGCGGGTCGTGCATGGAAGGTGTGAACCGTGCAGAACGCATCGCCCGGCTGTATCGCATCGCAGCGGACACGGATTCCAATATGGTGTGGATCGATATAGATCGGCGGTTCTGCCGCGGCATAGCGATTGGCTCCGGTTGCGGGATCAAAAAAGCCATACCGCAGCCGGATCGGGGATTTCTCCGTGATCGGACACGCATCGTCCAGACGGATCACACAATCGCACCAGCCGTCAACCGGATCCGTAAGCGATTCTACCACACCAAACGCATACGGCTTGCGCAGGTGATCGATGGTCAGACCGCAAAGCGTCACATTTTCGCAGTCCGCAATGGTCACAGGCTCCATGAATCCGTCCACCATAAACACCGTGTGCGCGGCATAGACGGCTGTTCCCTGCTGTCCAGCAAGTGAAAAACCGCTGTCGTAGCGATAGTGCGGTCGAAACATGACCTTCTGCGGATTCTCGCCCCAATCGCCGGAGAGCACATGCGCCATCGCCTCCCGCGCCAGCGTCGTGGTGATCCGATACGTTTCCGCAGGGAGCAGAAAATCGCCATTTGGATGCGCTCTCAGATACGCGGATGCTTTTGCAAGGGCGGTCACCGCGTCGTCGTTCATGGATCCGTAGAAATTCGTGAACGAAACGATCCTGCGGCCGCTGCCTGTGAGATCGATCCAGTATCGCTCTATTTCCTCCTCACCCTGCAAGATGCGGTTTTCCAGAATACCGCCGTTTTTTTGAATTGTACGTGCGGATGACGGATTTGCTGCATCGCAGATCATCAACACGCGCTCTATTCCCCGGCTGCGGCATTCGTCCAAGGCAAGCGCAATCATCTTTGTGCCAAGTCCCCGACCACGCATACTGGGACGGATCCCATCGCCGATGTGTCCGCCGTAACGCATGAGAAAATCGTTCAGATAATGGCGGATGTTGACGGCTCCCACAAAACGGTTCGTTTCGGTGTCCAGACAGAACAGCGTTGTATCCGGCACTTTTCCATCCCGCGGTTCTGTGATGTCGATCCCGGCGAAATATGCGTCAAAATCATGATAGTCGTGTTTGCAAATCGACCAGGGGATGATTTTCTCTCCCGCAGCGGTCCATTCATCCATCATTTCGTTGAGCTGCGCACGGTATTCCGGCGACAGGCGTACAAGCTGCAGCATGGATCATTCCTCCTGTAGAAGATGTGCCGTCAACGTACAGAAATCGGCGGCGGAGAGCTTTTCCCCACGGATGTCCTCGCGCATTCCCATTTCCCGGAGTGCGGCGGCTGTTTTATCCTTGGGAAACCGGGACGAGAGAGAATTGGTGAGGGTTTTGCGTCGCTGCCCAAACGCCAATCCGATCACCTCCGGCACCGTTTGGGCAAAATTGGCGGCAAAGTCAGGATCGTTCGGCAGTGCGGGATACACGGTGCGGATCCCTCCGTGCGGCACGATGGCGCAGACTGCGGAATCTACCTTTGGTACCGGGTAGAAATTCCCCGCCGATACGTCAAAAACCTTGTGCGCCTGCGCCTTGAGTCCGACCGCCGCTGTGATTGCACCGTACTCCTTGTCCGTTTCCGCAGCGCAGATCCGTCTCGCCACCTCGAGCTGGATCATGATCGTGATCCCGGCAAGCGGCACCGGATCGAGCGGGCTCCAGCTTTCAAGAATCTTCATAAGCACCGGAGTCGTGATATAATACGGCAGATTCGCGCAGATGCTGACCGTGCCGCCGTCCGTGAGCAGATCGCCAAAATGCTCAGCAAGGAACGCGGGCAAATCGAGCTGCATGAAATCTGCCTCCACGACGGTCACATTGTCCGTATCTCCAAAGACCTCGCCCAAAAGCGGGATCAGACCATGGTCAATCTCCACGCAGACCACGCGGTCAAAATCTGCGCAAAGGTATTGGGTGAGCGCGCCGACACCGGGACCGATCTCCAGTACCCCGGCGGGCTTGTCCGATGGTGCAAGACGGCGCGCGGAGGCGGAGATCTCCATCGGAACGGCGGAACGGATGAGAAAATTCTGACCAAAGCCTTTTTTGGGGGCAAGTCCGTAACGATCCAGCAGCGCACGGACCTCGGTGAGATTACATAAATTCAAGGGCATATCTCCTCATGCGGATAGAATAAAGGGGGAGGACTCTCGTCGCGGATTCGCAGGAAAGTCTTCCCCTCTCTTTGGTTTTGGATATGGTTTATCGGCTGCCCGGGATCACGTTGACGGAGTAGTTCACGGTGTGTGCGCTGCCGGCTGTGAGGGTACGGGCATACTTTTTGCTTCTGGCATCGGTTGTTTCGTCGGAGGAGGCGGGCAGACCATTCCATGGCTCCAGGCAGACAAACGGAGAACGCTCGTCGGACATCGTCCACAGCCCCAATACCTCCAGACCATCGAAGGTGAAGAGGATCCCGCGCCCGGTGTATCGATTGACCAGACGGACCTGCTTGACGGGCAGATTCTGGATGATGAGCGTATCGCCGCCGAACGTATCGTAGGACAACGAAAGGACATTGTCGTGAATCTTGTCGAGATGGGGCAGGTTCGGATCCATCAGACCGTTTGCCGTTCCCGTGACGTATGCGCCGGACGCGTCTGTGAACACGAGATCATAGTCGCTGAAGCGATCTCCGGCATACAGGGGCAGTCGAAAACCGGGATGACCGCCGATGCAATACGTCATGGGGCGGGAATCGCGATTGGTGACCGTGAACGCAGCGGAAAAGCCGGTGTCGGTAACGGTATAGCGATTCTCGAGACGGAAGCGGAACGGGAACATGGCAAGGGAATCCGCACTTTCCTCCAGTGCAAAGGCAACGGTATCCGGCGTCTGCAAAACGGGCGTGAACTCGCTTGTTGACGCAAAGCCGTGCTTCATCATGGGATATTCCACCCCGTCGTGCGCCATCTTCATATCCTTTGGCGTGCAGACGACCGGGAACAGAACCGGAGCATGCTCACTCCAGAAGCGACAATCCCCGCTCCAGAGATAGGCATTCTCTCCGTCCGCGTCCACATGGGAATAGCTGTGCATTTCACCGCCGTATGTGGACAGAACCGCTTTCGATTTGGGAGTCTGAATGGTGTAAAACATACCGTTCTCCTTGCCTTATGCCATGTTGCCATACCGTACTGGAATCCATAGCATTTCCATCCACATCCCCCGCGCAAAGCCATGCTCTATGCAGAGAAGGTGCGGAATATGGACGCTTGTGGGATTCCTATGGCGAATCGATTAAAATTCGAGATGCTTTTCGATGTATGCCGCAACCTCGGCGATGGGCATACGGACCTGTTCCATGGAGTCTCTTTCGCGCACCGTCACGCAGCCATCGTTCTGGCAATCAAAGTCGTAGGTGATGCAGAACGGCGTACCGATCTCATCCTGCCGACGATACCGCTTACCGATAGAGCCTGCATCGTCAAATTCCACATTGAAACGCTTGCAGAGATCCGTGTACAGCTTTTCATCCGCTTCAGCGGAGAGCTTCTTGGACAACGGCAGAACAGCAGCCTTGACCGGAGCAAGTGCCGGATGGAGATGGAGAACCACACGGGTGTCGTTCTTTTCCGGATCGACCACTTCCTCGTCATACGCGTCCACCAGGAAGGCAAGAGCCACACGATCCGCGCCGAGAGACGGCTCCACCACGTAGGGGATGTACTTTTCGTTCGTTTCCGGATCGAAATATTCCATGGATTCGCCGGAGACGGTCTGGTGCTGGGTCAGGTCGTAGTCGGTGCGATCCGCGATGCCCCACAGCTCGCCCCATCCAAACGGGAAGAGGAATTCGATGTCGGTCGTACCCTTGGAGTAGAAGCAAAGCTCCTCCGGGGAATGATCGCGCAGACGGACATTTTCTTCCTGTAAGCCGAGATTGTACAGGAACTGGGCGCAGTAATTCCGCCAGTAGTTGAACCATTCGAGGTCGGTACCGGGCTTGCAGAAGAACTCCAGCTCCATCTGCTCAAATTCACGGGTGCGGAACACGAAGTTGCCAGGCGTGATCTCGTTGCGGAAGGATTTACCGATCTGACCAACGCCAAACGGCATCTTTTTCCGGGAAGAGCGGGCGACATTTTTGAAGTTGACGAAAATACCCTGCGCGGTTTCCGGGCGGAGATATACCGTATTTGCGGAATCCTCCGTTACGCCGATGAAGGTCTTGAACATCAGATTGAACTTCCGGATCGGGGTGAAGTCCGCGCTGCCGCAATCCGGGCATACGATGTGGTTTTCCTTGATGTACGCGCTCATTTCATCGTCGGACCAGCCGGCGGGATTCACATCCAGGTGATTCTGGAATGCGTAGTCTTCAATGAGCTTATCGGCTCTATGACGGCTCTTGCAGACCTTACAGTCCATGAGCGGATCGGAGAAGCCGCCGAGGTGACCGGACGCGACCCAGGTCTGGGGATTCATGATGATCGCGGAATCGAGACCAACGTTGTACTTGCATTCCGTGACGAATTTTTTCCACCATGCCTTCTTGACGTTGTTCTTGAACTCCACACCCAGCGGACCGTAATCCCACGAATTGGACAGACCGCCGTAGATTTCGCTCCCGGCGTAGATAAAGCCTCTGTTCTTGCATAACGCCACGATCTTATCCATCGTTTTCTCGGCGTTGGACATCCGATTACTCATATGCTTGTAGTCCTTTCATATATGAAAAGTTTTGGATCGTTATCTGAGATTATTTTGCCGTGAACCGATACGGCAGAAACTGCTTGATGGCGTCGCGGATACTCGGATCGAAATAGGCGTCGTGGGTATCCGTTTCCTGAAGATAATTGCCGGGATATGCGATGATGCTGTCGCTGAAATACGTTGCCGCGTTGATCATCTCATAAACGGAATCGATGTCGGCTTCGGTGAAATCGGTCTCCAGAATCGGAGTGGCCGGTTCCTCTGTGACCGTACCGTCCGCGTTCCAGGTTTTGGTGGCGGACTGCGCGTCCGAGAGAATGAGCAGTGCCTGCATCGTGGTCCGGAACGTCTCCTTGTCCATCGCGGCGAGCTTGCCGAGATAGGTCTTCACAAGCTCCACGGTGAATTTGCCCTTTGCTTCAATATCGGCGGACGAGCGTTCCTTCAGAGTGTTCATGATGTGCGAGGAATACTGGTTGTACTCGGTGTTCCCGGCTGCCAGCACGAGGGAATTGGGATATTGATCCGTGATCTTCTCGCCGTTCTCATTCAGCCGTTCCACGGAATAGCCGGAGCGGGTCGTATGGTACACGCCATCGGAGTAAATATCCTTCGGATTGTTGACATACACGGTCCCCATCAGCGCAAGAAACTCATCAAAGTTGTATCCGTCGAGCAGGAAGGTGTAGTTTATAGTGACGCCGGTCAGGGAGGTCACGTACTGCGGGACATATGTATAGTCGTAGAGATCGTAGACCTCACCGAGCGTATGGTATCCCGTGGACGTATAGACGCGCGTTTCCGGGGATATGTAGGTATAGGTGTACTCCCGTCGCTCCTTGTCTGCACGAACCAGAGTGATGGAGGTCGCCTGCCGCTCCCGATACCGTTTGGAAAGTACGCCGAAGGAATCGGATGCGGTGACATATCCGGCGATTTTACTGCGCAGACTGTCGAGATCGGCTGTGGTCGGCAGATAGTCGCGGAACAGCTCGGGGCGATAGCCGGATGTGATCACAAGGAACGCGAAGCTCTCTCCCGCCGGTGTCTGTTCCGCGGCTGGATTCTCCGTATCGGATGACGAGGATTCGCTCCCCTCCGCGCCGGATTGGGTGCCGGATTCCGTTTCGGTTTCGGCGGACAGAATGCTGTCTAACTCCGTGATCTCGCTGTCTAAAATATCGCTGACCGTGGCGGTAACGAATCGGGTGGCAAAATAACCGACGATCCCGAACACGACCGCCGCGATAACAAACGTTACCGCAAAATTCTTAAAAGCGGATAACATGATTATTCTCCTGAAACCACCTCTCTGTGACAAGAAGCGGTGTTGTTCTCCGCGCACGATATGCGGAGAAAGCTACATATGATATATTATACAGGATATGCGCGGAAATTGCAAGACAAAAACGAAAAAGTTACGATTTTCATAAAATACGTACAAATGTACGCACCCTCTGCCACCGTCTTTTGGAAAGCACCGGGCAAAAAACACCCGCTTCGATCCGGCAAAAGCAGACCGACACGGGTGTATGGGTACGCAGATCGCACGATACGTGCTTCCGTAAAGATATTTTGGCATGGGTCGCCTGCTCATTCCTGATTGCGGATCACATAACGGCGGAAATACACATTCTCGCGGGGGATCCAGACATTGCGGAACCGTTCACCGAGCACATTGCCGTTTCGCTCAAGAATACGGCGCATCTGTTCCTCCGGCGTGATGTGGAGAAAGATCGCAAAATCGTAGTATTTGCCAAAGGTCGGATGGAGCGCGTAGGAGCCCTCGACAATCCGCACCTCGCTCATGCCGATCACCCGCTCTCCATGGAGTGCCTTGACCCCGCAGTCGTAGATGCGGTAGGCAAACGGCGTCCATTCTTCCTTTGTGAGCGCGGGCAGCACCTCTTCGGCAAACCGTTCGTAATCCACATTGCCGCCCACCTCCGTCAACCGTTCCATGGTCCGCTTATCCGTCGGAAGAAAGAAATCGTCCATATGGATCACATCTGCCCCGACAAGCTCCGCAAGCAGATCGGCAAGACGGCTCTTTCCGCTGCCTGCCATGCCGTCAATGGCGACCAGCACCCGCTCCTTTTTGGCGACCGTGCGGTACATCTGGAAGATCGCGGGGAGATACGGCACATATTCCTGTCGGATGATCCGGTACGCGGGGGTATACGCTTCACGATACGCATCGCTGTGGTGGACGGCATGGATCCCCTCTGCCAGATATGTCTGGATATACGCCGCAAGCTCCTCTGCCGCAAAGCGGAAATAGCCGTTCCCGGCAAGACGGGTCAGAAGTGTAAGCTGTTCCCGGAACCGCTCCTCCCTTTCTATGTCCGCATAAGATTCCCTTGCATCCCGCGCGGCACTGCACGTAAACAGGTCGAACACGGCATCCACAGGCGCGTCGCCAAGGTACAGTCTGGCATGACCGCCGCCGATTTCCTCCACGGACCATTCCCGCGCTGCGAAGGCTTCGTTTTCCTTTTGAAGATACGCCAGAGCGCGTGCCCGATCGGTGATCAGATGACCGCCGCCATAGACGGATTGATACGCAAGCTTCACGGCATCCTGCGGTGCGGCAAGTGGATATTTCTTTGCGAGATTCCGATAGAGCGTCATGCAGTCTTTCATCCGAGCGATTTCCTTTCGTATATCCCCGGCTCTACCGGGTGCATTATTTCGTGGTCTGCGCTTCGACAAGCCGTTTGCCGCAATAGATCTCCCGGAGGCGCGGCTTCTCGATTTTCCCGGTCGGATTGCGCGGCACATCGGCAAAAATGATCTTGCGCGGTCGTTTGTAGCGGGGCAGATCGGCGCAGAACGTCTGGATTTCCTCCTCCGTTGCCGTCATACCGGGTTTGCATTCAATAATCGCAGCGGCAATCTCTCCGAGTCTGTCGTCCGGCAGTCCGATCACGGCGACATCCTTGATCTTGTCGTTCTGGCGCAAAAAGTCCTCAATCTGCACCGGATAGAGGTTCTCGCCGCCGGTGATGATCACGTCCTTCTTCCGGTCTACAAGATAGATAAAGCCCTCCTCATCGCGCCGCGCCATATCTCCTGTGTAGAGCCAGCCGTTCTTCAAAATCTCCGCCGTTGCTTCCGGATTCTTGTAATAGCACTTCATCACGCCAGGACCGCGGACGATCAGCTCACCGACCGTGTCTCCCGTGACAGATGTGCCGTCCGGGTTTACGATGTCCGCTTCCCAGAGATACCCGGGTACACCGATCGCACCGACCTTACGGATATTGTCCACGCCGAGATGGACGCAGCCGGGACCGATGGATTCGGACAGCCCGTAGTTTGTATCGTACTGGTGATGCGGGAAGATCTTTTCCCAACGCTTGATGAGAGACGGCGGTACGGGCTGCGCGCCGATGTGCATGAGTCGCCATTGGGACAGCCGATAATCCTCCAGATGGATCTCCCCGCGATCAATGGCGTCAAGGATGTCCTGCAGGTAGTGGTCAAGATTGACGCGGCCGGACTCGATCGCGTCGAGAATGTCCTGCGCCCAGGGCACGAGCAGCCAGACGATCGTGCATTTTTCCTCCGTGATGGTCCGCAGGATCCATTCCGGCTTCACACCCTTGAGGATGACCGCCTTGCCAGCAGAAAGGAGCGAGCCGAACCAGTGCATTTTCGCGCCCGTGTGGTAGAGCGGCGGAATGCAGAGAAACACGTCGTCCTTTTGTTGTCCGTGGTGATTCTGCTCCGTGCGGCAGGAATTGATGAGTGCTCTGTGCGCGTGGAGGATCGCCTTTGGGAACCCGGTCGTACCGGAGGAGAAGTAGATCGCCGCGTCGTCGTCTTCCTCAATCGCTACGGCAGGGGCTATGGACGAGCAGTAGGTGACCAATCGGTCGTAGCTGTCCGCAAAATCGGGACATGCCTCGCCGACATAAAACCAGTTTTTCACGCGCGGCAGCTTTTCCCGCACCGCATCCACACGGGTGATGAATTCCTCCCCGAAAACAAGCACATCTACGTCGGCAAGCTCGGCACAGTAGCGGATCTCCTCAGCGGTATAACGATAGTTCATCGGAACGGCAAGCGCGCCCGTTTTCAGAATACCAAAATAGATCGGCAGCCATTCGAGACAGTTCATGAGCAGGATCGCGACCTTATCCCCCTTTTTCACGTTTCGTGTCAGCAGGAGATTGGCGAAGCGATTTGCCTTGGTGTCGAAATCCTTCCACGTCATTTCCCGGCGATAGCGACCGCCGGGTGTTGTCTCGATCAGGCTGTATTCGCGCCATGTCTGGTTCGGCTGCGGCTTGCCGGCGGGATTCCCCTCGACCAGTGCCCTGTCCCTCGGAT
>USGH01000068.1 GCA_900554225.1 uncultured Eubacteriales bacterium
TGTGGCATTCTATGAGCTCTACATCGGGAAAAACGCGGTTCGTACAGACTGTTCGACGGAGGGAGAATGCTACGCCTGCGCCGCGGTCGATGAAGCGGGTTCCGGTGCGCTGATGCTTGCCAATCCGACCGATACCGCACAGCCGCTTACCATACAGCTTGGCGAAAAAACGGTACGCGCCGTAAAAATCCTCACAGAAGGACACATTTGGGAGGATACCACACTGCCGGAGATCTTAGCTGCATACACAACGCTGCTCATTCTCGCAGAATAATTTTCCGGAAAGCCGAAAACAGACTGTACGACCACTTGGGGATTGCTATACGCCCATAGAGGTTGTCAGTCTGTTTTTGATTCTGAAGATCGAATCCACTCGTCGCTGCATGGAGCCATGCGTCGGACCTCGCTTTCCGTGCGTTATCCGGTGCGCGCCCACAGCTTCCACGCACTGCATGCCAGATTGAGGATCTCACAGACGTAAAGCGAGAGGTCATAGCCGCCCGTGCCCAGGACAGGAGTAAGAAGCGTGACAAGGACGAGACTGATCCCGGCGTCGAGAATGTTGACTTTCATACAGTAGACCTGCTCTCCCATCCCCTTGAGCATTGCGTCGATCACGGTGTCCATATACATGAAAACGGTCAACGGGGAGAGAAGACGGATATAGCGCGCCGCTTCTGTGCTATGGTAGATCCCTCTGCCAAGCGGATCGGCGAACAAAAAGAACACCGCAAAGCTTGTCACGGAGAAAGCCGCCGCCACAAGAAGAATCCGCCGCACAATGCCGCAAAGCCGCCTTTTCGCCGCCGGATCGACCTGTGCTGTGGTGTCAAGCGCGGTGATCTCCGGCACAAGCATTCCGGTAAACGCGCCGATGACGGCATACGGAAAGAGGATCACGGGCAGTGCCATACCCTGTAGGATCCCATACGCGGCAAGTGCGCCGGTGCCGGACAGTCCCGACTTTTTCAGTCCGCGCGGAATGGCAAGATGCTCTGCGGAGGTAAGACCCTGGCGGCAATACGCGCCGACCGCAGTGGGCAGAGCGATGGAGGCAGCATCCCGGAACGCAGTCGGATACGGCAGCTGCTCCGGTCTGCTCTGCGGTGTGTCGCCGTGCGGGATCCGTGAATCGATACAATAAAGAAAGAGTGCCACCAGAAACGCGCCGCCCTCCGCTATGGCTGATCCGCCGATCACCGCAAGACAAAGCCTTTCCAAGAGGCGTGGATCCTCCGGCGACAGATTGCGGCAGATCAGTCCGAGAGCTGTGACGGTAACGGCGATTTTCATGCCCTGCTCCAATATGGCGATCGCGGCGTTCTTTCCGTTTTTACGCAGTCCCGTAAACACACCGGACAGTGCAGCGGACAGTGCGATAGCCGGCAGTGTACACGCGAGAAGGCGAAGGCAGGAGATGGTGCGCGGCTCATGCAAAAGAAAGCGGGCAATCGGCTCGGACAGCGCAAACAGTCCGACACCGCTCGTCACACCAAAAAGAAGACCGTACCGGATCACGGCCCGTACCACACCGCCGACCGTTTTTCGATAGATCGCACGGGACGAACCTGCAATCCGCGCGCAACGATCCGCCGTCAGCCGCACGGTCGCAAACGGAAGACCGGACAACGCGACGGTCACCGCAAATCCGTACACGGACATCACAAGCGTCATCAGTCCCATCGCTTCCGCACCGATTTTCCGGGAAATATACGCCTGAAAGCTCACGCCGACCATACGCAATAGAATATTCACAAGGGACAACAGCGCGACTCCCACACCAAACGACCGTTTCCGGGACACAGCACACCTCCGCCCGCGCATCCCGCACACACGACTGCACGGAATCTCTCGCAACAACATACCGCTATTCTATTGACATGGCACTGCGATTATGATACAATGAGCCCAAGGGTGCGTATTGTGACACGGGAAAAGCATTGCAGGCACAATTTACAGACAATGCGGTTTTTCGTAAAACGACGTACTTCTTAGCATACGCCACACGATTGCTTTATAAAACAGGCGGCTCTTCCGCTATGGACAAGCCGCTTTGCAATGCATACAATGGAGGAAAATCACTATGGCAATTCCGGTACCGGAAAAACGCGTTCTCGAATTTGAAGAATTCGGATTTGGTATGTTCATTCACTGGGGGCTGTACTCTCAGCTGGGCAAGGGCGAATGGATCCAGCACATCGCAGGCATTCCGAAGGAAGAATACGTGAAGCTACAGGACACATTCACCGCGTCAAAATTTGACGGACACAAAATCGCGCGCATCGCAAAAAAAGCAGGTGCAAAATACATCACATTGACCACACGTCATCACGAGGGCTTCTCCCTCTACGACACCAAAGGACTGAACACCTATGACGCACCGCATTCCCCGGCCGGGCGTGACTTAGTGCGCGATTTCGTGGAAGGCTGTCGGGATGAGGGGATCGTGCCGTTCTTCTATCACACCACGCTCGACTGGTACAACCCCGATTTCAACGGCAATTTCAAGGCGTATCTCCAGTATCTGCGCGATTCCGTGGAGATTCTCTGCTCCGAATACGGCAAGATCGGCGGGCTTTGGTTCGACGGCAACTGGTCCAAACCGAACGAGGACTGGGAAGAGGACGAGCTCTACAAGGTGATCCGCAAGCATCAGCCGGACGCGATCATCGTGAACAACACCGGTCTGTCCCATCGCGGTGAGGCGGGCAATATCGAACTGGACAGCGTGACGTTTGAACAGGGTCGCCCGGAACCGATGGATCGAGAGGGTATGCCCAAATACATGGCTGCCGAAATGTGCCAGACGCTCAACGCGCATTGGGGCTGCGGCGCGCGCGACCTCAACTACAAATCCCTGCCCCATCTGATCGAAACACTCTGTGCTTGCCGGAAGGTCGGCGCGAACTATCTGCTCAACGTCGGTCCGGACGGAGAGGGCGCGATCACCCCGTTGCAGGAAGCACTGATGGAAGGCATCGGCGACTGGATCCGGTACTGCGGCGAATCGATCTACAAGTCGAAACCGTGCGGCACCCATGGCACAGGCAAGAATTTCGCTCTTCGTCAGGGGAACAAGATGTATTTCTACATCCACGATCTGTCTGTAACGGGCGACGCAAATGTGACGGTCGAAGGCGGCGGTACCGGAGACAAGACGTTCACCGGTGTGCCGGGCAAGATCGCAAATGTACATTGGGTGGACATCGGCGAAGCACTCTCGTTCACGCAGGACGGCGCCCCCTGCACCATTGCTGCGACCGGGTATCCCTACGGCACCAGCCTTGTGGTCCGTGTGGCGGAAGCGGACGTGGAATAAGGTTCTCGAACGATTGGTTTTTCGCTTCCCATAAAAGCAAAATGATATAAAAATCACCCGTACAGGCAAAAAGCAACGCTTGTGCGGGTGATTTGCGTTTGGCGGATTTACAGTGAAATCGTCTTTCCGGCAGGGCAGCAGACCTTTTCTCCATTACAGGTGAACCACACGTCGGTAGCGGAAGGATTCTGGACGGAGGTCAGCTCCAGCGAAAAGCGAAGTCCCATAACGGCGTTCTGATAATCGACGATTTCGATATTCTCGGCATACCACACATCGTCTCTGCCGCCTGCTTTCTTGCAGAATTCCTCCATCATGGACCAGTTGTCGTTGTGCGGAAATTCAAAGCTGTGCCCCCAGATGTAGAACAGACGGCTGTTGCCCCAACGATCGGGTGCGATAAAGTCGTCCCATTTTTCGACGATCCCGCCGTTGTGGTGACAGGTCGGATGCCATTTCATAAAGTTCTCCGGCATCCCATACCCGTTTGTGGAACGTGTGGTGCGGGAATACTCCATCCCGGCAGAGCGAAAAATGGCGATCGTGCGCTCATCAAAATCGCCGAACGGGTAGGACATACCGCGCACCGGATAGCCGCAGGTTCTCTCCAGCATCCGTCTGTCCTCTTCAATCTCAAATAAAGCCACGCCGCTGTTCTGCATAGTCGGGAACGGATGGCTCAGCGTGTGGCAAGACACCTCAAAGCCATCGTACCGCTTGTGAAATCCCGTGACGTTCTCCGGAATATGAAGTTGGAGATTGCGCGAATTGATATGGAAGGTGCCGCGGATGCCATATTTGCGGAAAATCTCCGTCAAGCGCGCATCCTCCTGCGGCCCGTCGTCGTAGCTCATTGTCAGACAGTGCGTCCGCCCACCCGGGAACAGATTGCAGCGAATGATATTCATATGTTTTTTCCTTTCCGACACGCCATATTCGGCGTTTTTGGCTATTATATATCAAAATCGCATACTTGTCAAGAAGATGCAGCCATATGTACCAAAAAAACCATATTGCGGAAGGACTTTCCCCGTCGTGTGGGGATTGTCCTTTCTTTTTTTATACATCACGGTATCTGTACCGCAAAGGCGTTATTCCGGGATAAATTCACTGAGCGTATACTGCTTTCGTGCAAGGGTGTGCGCCGCCGCCAAAACGAGATAGGCACAGATGCCGCGATGACCGGACAGCTTGTATCCGCTCGGTACCCCGCTTTTGTATTCGATGATGTTGTTTTCCAAAAACGCGAGAAGGTATTCGTTCAGCACGCTCTCCGCGCCGCCAAACCGTTCCATAAGCGTATCCTTGGCGATGGGCATTACCGGATCGAGCAGGGAGACCAGGCGTAGTCCGTCCGGAGACGCCAATTTTGCAAGGAGCGCGGCATCCGTCTCACTGATCGTTGTCGACGCGTATTTCTCCGCCAGATCCCGTCGGATCACACACGCCGCGCCGTCGTCGTCCCACAGCTTCAATCCGTATTCGCTGCACACGCGCATATTGCCGGACGCGTAATCCTGCCGCTGCATCTCGTGATTGCCCGCCTCGATGAAGTAGATCCCCTTCCACAGCTTCCAGAGATCCGCGCCAAGCTCTCTGTGCGCGTTCGGTGCGTCCCGATCCGCCTTTGACCAGAGATATTCGTCCGCGATCTGCTCCACGCGCGCCGCTACGGAATCGATGTCTCTGCTTTTCTCCGTTTCCAATAAAATGTCGAGAGATATGCCGTAGGTGTCGCCGAGAGCCTTCAGATTGAAGCAGTCCGGCAGACATTCGCAGTTCTCCCACTTTGAGATCGCCTGTGCTGATACACCGATTTTTGCCGCTACCTCCTCCTGGGTCAATCCGCGCGTCCGTCGGTGTTCCCGCAGCTTTTCGCCGAATATTTGCATATTGAGCATATTCTGTTCTCCTTTACAAAATTTGCGATCCGGATCACATCTACAGTATACCGCATTTTTTTGCAACCTGCAATAGGACATATCGGGAATTCTACAGTACGCATCCAACCACAGGTTGCGCTGTGTCTGCACATTTCCAAAATCCGGCAAAGCCAAGCGGCAATCCGTGCAAAAGAAACGCGATGATACGGCTTTTGGGGCTGTACCATCGCGTTTTTTCCGGATACGCTGTGACATTGGGCGTCGAAGGGCTTTGGGCTGCGCCTCTTGGTTATAAAATCAACCTCAAATCCACGCATTCTATATTGCCTGTGCGAAAAACGGTTCTTCCGCTTTGACGATTTCCCCGCTTGGCGCGGTCAGATCTTCCATGCGGATCTCGCCCTTGTCCGACCATGTTTTCACGAGCGCACCGTTTCCCTTGTAGGTGATCGTCGTGTTTTGCAGCCGGAACCAGTCGTGGTGGCAGAGATGGCAGAACGCATCCGGTTCGACCTCGTCACGAAAATGAATCTCGGAGTCCGTGATCTCCATGCGAATCGGGTTTTCACGGTCTCCGTACACGTTCAACGGCAGGGTCACACCCATTGCGTGGATCCCGGACAGGCGCAGACTATGGAGCGGTTTGTTCTTCTGCCACGGTTCATTGCCGGAATAGTTGTAGTGGACCAGTCGATCCGCATTCTCGATCCGGCATCTCTCGAGCACAACATTGCCCGGCGCAACCGGGATATCGCTTGTGAAATCAGCGTAATACGTGTACGCGGAGAGCATATTGAATCGGTGTCCTGCTGCGTCGCGCGTGATTTTGTCGGGATTGGCAAGCGACGGCATGGAGGCGGCCTTTTCCTCCGGTGTCAGACTGCCGCGGAACAGATACGCCGCCGGACCATACATATGGCAGTTTTCGATATAGACGTTGGTTCCGCCCATCCGAAACGCGCTGCATGCCGTATTGAGCACGCAGTTTTTCACATGTACGTTTACGAGATCCAGTCCCGCCACACAGTCATCCCCTGTGTAAAACGCGCAGTCCTCCACAGCTATATTCCGACAGGCGGTGAAATGTACGCCATCGTGACCGGCAAGCACCGTAACAGACCGCACATGGATATTCGCGCTGCGGAAGATCGCGTGCGCCCAATTCGCGCTGTTTTTCACCGTGTAGCCGGATAGATAGACGTTCTGACAGTCCTCCATGCTGATGGCATGTGGTCCCCGATAATATTCCTCGCCGATCGCGTCGTAGCAGTCGGCCCCATCGATCACGGCGCCCTTTTCCCCGACAATCGCCACATCCTCGGCATGGATCGCGCGGATGAGTCCATGGCACCAGCGGCAGCCTGGGGGGATCTTACCGTCGTGAAAAGTCTGCTTTTCCGTCATATCCGGCGTATTTCCGGCGTACCAATCGGGAGAAAGCGGCTCCACGGTATCGGACTGGTAGTGATAATACGCGCGCGGATCGCGGATTCCACGAAGCACGGCGTTCGCGGTGAGATACAGGGTCACATGGCTGCGCAGCCGGATGTCGCCGGTCAGAAACACGCCAGCGGGAACCACAACCGCGCCGCCGCCTTCCCGGAAACAGGAATCGATCGCGACCTGGATCGCCGTCGTGTTGTCCGAAGCATGCACGGACGCGCCAAAATCGGTGATGTGATATTGCTTTGCCATGCTCATTCTCCTCCCAGGATCGCCTTTACGGTCTTTTCCATGGATTTGTTGACAGCGGATTCCTTCGCGGTGATCGTGGACGCGATCGCGGAGCCGTTGTTGATTGCTTCAGATACGGTGCTCGTTATGCCGTTCCACTGGTATATTTCGCCGAGATCCAGCACGGCGCTTTCCATCACAAGAGAGAGCATTTCCGCGGAATCGGGATCGCGTACGTATTTGTCCGTCAGACACACCTCAAAATAAGCCGGCGTCAGATTGTTTTTCGATTCCGCTGCCATCGCTTCCAGCACAAATCCGATTTTTTCGCTCTCCAGATTCGTCACCGGCACACCAATTGCGTTGACACAGTGACCGTCCGCATAACAGTAATAGTTTTCCTGTGCTTCGGTGAATTTCGGCACGGGCAGGATCCCGATGTCCACATCGCTGTCCCGCATGGTCTCAATGTGTATAAGCACCTCCGGGCTGAAGAGTACGCGTCCCTCTGTAAAATAGACAAGGTTGTCCGGATACAGAGGGCTTAATACGGCATCACCGCTGTTGCTGATCGAGGGATTGCCGCCGATTTTTTCCGCGATCGTGACCATGATGTCAATGGCATCCGGCTGCGCTGCCTGGAAGTACGGGAGATCGTTTTCATCCTTGCCGATGACCATTTGTCCGGCACCGAGATACAGACCGAAGCCGAGATGCTGCGGCTGCGCCATGGTCCCGAACCGATCCGCGTCACGCGTGTATTTTCCGTCGCCATTGAGATCCGTCAGTGCCGCTTCGTTGCATTTCATGAACGTATCGATCGTCCACTTTCCCTCGCGCACCGTCTCATAAAGATTGCCGATCCCAAGCTGCTCCGCAAGCCCCTTATTGAAGTAATAGATCCGCTCCGACTGGTTGTCGTTGATGAACAGATCCCCCACCGCGTAATGCTGCTTGCCACCGACGGACACGGAATCGTTCATGACCTGTCCCCACCATGGCTTCGTGAGATCGATATTGTCCACCTCGTGCAGATCCATGAGCATTCCCGAGATCGTCAGAGACGCCATGTTATACACCTTGCCGATGATGGCCTGATACGTGTCGTCTCCTGCGTTGACAAAGGTTTTTACGCTGGCGAGAATGTCGTCATTGCCGCTCGGGACCACATGGAGTGAAAGATTGTATGTATCTTCCAGATAGGTCTGTCTTTCATACAGAGCGTCATTGATTTTTTCACCCGTTATTCCTTCCGCCAGCAGATCCTTCGCGTCCCATGTGCCGCTGTAGATGCGTGCATAGAAAGTAAACGCCTCTCCCTCGAAATCCCGCGCGGGCAGTTCCGCCGCGTATCGGGTGGTTTCCGTTTCGGTTTCGACCTGCGTCACAGGTTCCGTCGCGGTTTCCTTTGACTCCGGCTGGGTTTCTCCGACACAGGCGGTACACGCGGATACGGCAAGAAGCAGCGCGAGAACAATGGATGATGCTTTCTGTTTCTTCATGATAACCTCCGAGCTTTCGATCCTGTATTTTGCGCAAAATCGTCTATACCGGAATTATAGCATGAAAAGCCATCGGCTGTCAATAGTTTTTACTCATTATACACATTTAAATACACATTTAATTGTTTTTGATTTCTTCGATTTCTGGTCACTCACAACAACACTACATATGTAATCCTTGTCACAGCATCGCCGCCCGCTGCATATCCTATGAAAAACTTCCCCTTGAGGTGACTTTTATGCTGATCAGCTTTCCGTACGACCGGGATCACGCGAATGCGTATGCTCGTCGATGGGCGTTGTCCCGGAATCCCCTCTTTCCGAATTACACCGGGATCGGCGGCGACTGTACGAATTTTGTATCCCAATGCGTATATGCCGGGTGCTGTGTGATGAATTACACGCCGACCTTCGGTTGGTATTACCTCTCCCCGACGGATCGTGCGCCTGCCTGGACCGGAGTGGAGTATTTCTACAATTTCATGACCGGAAACGACGGCGTCGGACCATACATGACGGAGACCTATCCGGGCGGACTGTCGGTGGGCGACGTGATCCAGCTCGGCAACACGGCGGGGGACTACTACCACACCCTCTTTGTCACCGGGTTTGCAGGCGGCACCTACCTTGTCGCAGCACATTCCGATGACGCACTCGACCGTCCTCTCGATTCTTATCAATATGCCAGTGCCCGGTTTCTGCACGTGGAAGCGATACGCACCGACGTTCCCGAGGAGGTATACGAAACCTATCTCCAACAGAACAACTGCTTCCCGTATCTCTATGGCGGCGGTGGAGAATCGACAGACGAACCGTAAACGCCGCTTTCTCTGCTATTGTTTTCGGAAATGCGATTGACATCTGTGCCGATTCGATGTATAATCTTTCTATGTCGAATCGCACGGATGTCTTTTTTCATCCGCGGCTTTTTCAAGGATGCTCTGAATCCATCGCGTGTTTGTGCTGAAAAGCTCGGATATATTGGATTTTTAGCGCAAAGAACTTTGATCAGAGTATTCCAAAGGAAACTGGAGAATCATATGTTACCGAATACAGAATACGAGATTCGCAATCTGAAGACGAATGATCTTGAACAATATAATGCACTGCTCCGTTACGCTTTTCAGATTACGGAGCAGGAGCTCTCTCTGACCGGATGGCAGGACGACGAGATCAAGCAATCGAAATTCCCGATTCTGGAGCGTGCAGATGTCCTTGGATGTTTCGATGGGGAAACGCTTATATCACAAATAGCCGTATATCCACTGAAAATGAATGTGTACGGAGCGGTATATCCCGTTGGATTTGTAACGAGTGTATGTACCTATCCGGAATACTCCGGACATGGGATTATGAAACGACTGATGCACCAGAGTCTCGACCATATGCGCCGCCGCGGTCAATCGCTCGCTCTGCTCTTTCCGTACTCCATCCCGCTCTACCGAAAGATGGGGTGGGAGATCATCTCGAATAAGCTTACCTATTCCGTTAAGGATCGCCAGATCCCTGAAAAGGCGACAGCCCCAGGCTATGTACGGCGCGTATCCTGGGACAACAGCGATTTTCGCAATCTGCACGCACAGTTTGCCGCCACAACGCACGGCTGTCTCTTCCGCAACGCACTTGCCTGGGAGGAATACTGGCGTTGGGATGAGGACGACACCATGGTCGCGATCTAATACGATGTTAACGGCAAATCCAGCGTATATATGGTGTACCTTATTAAGGACGACATCATGCACATCAAGGAAATGATCTACTTGACCGAGGAGGCGAAGGAGGGGCTGTGGGAATATATCCGTGCGCACGATTCGATGATCGATGAGGTACGCGGTTCGTCCTATTTCAGCGATCCCATCGCTTTTGAACTGGAGGACGGTGACATTCGGGAAACGATCCGACCGTATATCATGGGGCGCATCGTAGATGTTGAGCAGTTTTTTCCAAAATATCACTGTGATCCGACAGCAGATGATGTATGTATTTCCTTTGCCGTGAGCGATGCTTTTTTACCGTGGAACAACAAGATATACACGGTACGGTTCCATAAGGGAGAATGCACCATTATTGCAGACAAGCCGGAGCGCAGTCACACCGTACACCTGTCCATCGCTACTCTGACCACGCTTTTGCTCGGCTACAAATCCGCCGCCAAGCTCTATCGCATGGGGCGGATCACAGCAGACGAGGACATCATCCAGTTGCTCGACGATGTGTTGCTGCATGAAATCCCCTATATCTCGGACTACATCTGATTTCCAAAATGATCCTGCACTGTATCATGCAATCATTATAATTAGCAAATCACTCATTTTCGGAGGAAATTATGGATCATAAAATTTTTGCCCGTCATCCGCTTGGCAATCCGCACAGACATTGGCGGCAGGACAACTTCATTCTCTCGACCTTCAGTGCGCGCGGCAGCAATATGCGCAAGGTCATCAAGAACTGTGTGGACGCGGGCTTTACCATGCTGGAGCTGGGCTGGGCGACCCATGAGCAGGCATTTGAAGCGGTACAGCTCTGCGAGGAATACGGCATTGATCTCCTCTTCCAGGATTTCACACTCCACGGCGGTATGCAGGAATTCATATCCCGTGAGGGCGAGCTCCAGTCGATGGTTCCGCTTGCAAACACGCTTGCACCCTGGAAACGCACGGTCGGTGTGTATATCTGGGACGAGCCTTTCCGCCCCGATCAGCTCGCGGAAGCAAGGCGGCAGGCGGATCTATACGAACAGGCGGCTCCCGGCAAGCTCCCGTTTACTGTGGCGATTCGGAGCTACAAATCGGAATACTCGTGG
>USGH01000069.1 GCA_900554225.1 uncultured Eubacteriales bacterium
TTCCGGAGAAATAGGGTCGTTCGCGGGTGATGTCGGGCAGCTCTGCCGCGTCTTGCACGATCGTTTCCCATGTGCCGTGCTTGTCGTAGGGCGAGAGGGCGACGGTGAAAGACAGCTCCATATCCGACCGTTCCGAGAGATCCAGCGACGGCATCGCTTCCTCCAGGAGTTTTTTCGGCATATGCGGATCGTATATCCAGATCACGGACTGGTACGGCTCCAGCCGGAGGATTGCGCCTGCCGCATGCATTTCCACCGCGCGCATATCCTTGTCGTCGTGCAGCAGATCAAGGGACAGAAGCTGGGCGGACGTGCCGATGCCGGACAGCTTGACGGTGGTGTTCACGACGGCGGAGGCGGATTCGTTCACGAACATATAGTATTGGACCGCTCCTCTCCTGTAATGGCAGAACCGCAGTTCCGGATACGTATAGGCGATCTGTACGTCCGGGGTGAACTGCTTTTGGAGCCGTGCGACGAGCGTAGCCTCTGTCGTATCCACACCCATCCGGTACACGTGCAGTCCCCTTTTCTCCCATTTTGCAAGAACGTCTAAGAACGATTGCGGATACTCCGGGGCGTAGGGCAGGATCAGGCAGCGGTAGCTCTCCTTACCGACCTTGAGCGAACCGTCACGCGACAGCTTTGCCGGATAGACGGACGCACCGCGGTTTTCCCTTTCGCTGAGGAAGCAGTCGATGGGCAGTATGTCGTAATCGATGTGCGCGTCGGAGAGCAGCTTTGCCGGGACGCTGGTCGTCATTGCGGAGCCGATGGGACTCATCCATTCCGCTTCACCGTGGTAGAGGATCGCGGCATCGGCACAGTGGATGGAACCCTCGAAAAGATGCGCGACGTCGTTGCCATAGTGCATCAGGGTCGAAAACGCGTCATACTGCGGATCCACACCGCCGCCGCCGAAATGCGGGGGACAATCGGGATCCGGGAAGGCGGGAGAAAACGCGTGCGGCACGAAGCGGTTGATCCCGCGCACGAGCATGTGGTCGAGGAGATAGCGCATACAGGACGCACCCTCCGCCCAGCCGTACGCGCCGAAGATCTCGCACATCGCCCGACCCTCCATCCGCGGATTGATATGGGCGAACGATGCGCCGAGCTTGGCAAGTACGCAGTCGAAGAAGGCGGGATCGCACCGGTTCCAGGCGGCGGACGCGGTGTGGACATATTGGCTCATGCCGGGCATGATCTGATGCAGCACCACGTCGATGCCGCTCATGTCCTGCCCATCGAGGGAGCGGAAATAGTGCGCTGCACTGCATCCGAGGCGGGCGTGCGATTCGTTGTCCTCAATGATGTGACCGATATACTGCACACCATGCGCGTGACACCAATCGCCGAGCTGTCGGGTGAAGCTGTCGCGATACAGGCTCGATACAGCGTCCATGTAAGCATAGCGGATCTCAGCGGTCTTTTTGCCCATATCACACCAGAGTGCGGCAAGGTACGGCAGGGGATCGTATCCGGTGACCTCCGTCATGCGCCGCAAAAGCTCTCCCTCGCGCCACGGATACGCCATGCCTGCCAGTCCAATGCGTGTCTCGTAATATTGGTACTCGCAGGCGTGCGCGCTGAACCACGTGTTGCCGATGCGCGGTTCGTCCGAGAAAAAGCCGCGGATCGTCGTGCCGAATTCGTCCTTGTAGTGCGCGTAATGCGGCTCATATACAGCATCGATGAGCAGGCGGACGGATTCCGGGTTCATCATATCGATGTATTCCTGCGACATGGCACCGTGCCGGGTCTGGTAGAGAAAGTAGATCCGATAACAGCCGTCCGGGATGTCAAAGCGGAGGGTTCTGCCCTGTACGTTCCCGGTCAGATCGATCGGCTCCGGGGCAATTTCCTCTTCTGTTCCGGTGCGCGGATAGGCGTAGACCCCGATGAGGCGGTTTTCCGCATCCGGCAGGCGGCGCAAAAGGATCGTCGCGGAGGGAAGCGGTCCTATCACATCGAGATGCTCCTCACCGATCATCCAGGGACGCAGCTCCGGGTGGGTTTTGACCGCGCCGCCCGCGTGACCGGTCGGGAAATGATCGTCGTCGAGGATCCACACGCCCATATCGCGCTTTTTTGCCTCGCGGAGGATGATGTCCATGTCGCGCCACCAGCCGTCTCCCGCAAAATCACGATGCGGACGGGATTCCACGCAGAACGCCCTGCAGCCGCTTTGGTAGATGCGCTCCACCTCGGCAGGGATGGACGCGGTGTGATCGCCGTGCTGCCAATAGAAGGGGAGCATATAGTTGCCGGCATTGCCGGACAGAACGTCGATGAGGTTCTTATCCATAAAATGACTCCTTGTCTGTGGGTGTGGTTTGACACCATTGTACAAAATCACAGCGGACTTGTCAATAGGGCGGACGAAAAAATCAGGAAAACCCTGTGACAAGGAGCTTTTCGGCACAAAAAAGCGAAGGATGCAGGGCAGCCGCAGCCCGTCCGGGGCAAAATTGTCCAAAAATCACCGCGCGCGGCGTAGAATTTTCAGCTTGCGCGGGACTTGACAAACGGCGGCGAATCTGGTATACTCTTTGTCGAACAGACCAGGGGTGCCATTTGGCTGAGACGGAGTGCCGAACCCTTCTACCTGATCCGGGCAATACCGGCGTAGGGAGGATTTGTTTGTGCAGAGGATTTTGGATCCACCGCTGCACAAGGACGCAACTTCGTCATGGGCAATGTTGTCCCGGCGGAGTTTTTTCTGTTTTCGCAGAGGATGCGCCGCGCTCTGTATTACGATAGGTTTTCCCTCATGGATGCTCTGCATAAAATCGCGCTTTTGCACGGATACGCACGGCGTGGAAAGCGGGGAGGTATTGCACTTTTCGCGCCAGAACAGCCTTAGAGCAGAGTCATTCTTCATTTTCGGGGAACCGATGGGAGTTTATCACTATGGCGAAAACAACGTCTGAAAAAATCCATCTCCTTGTCGAATGTGCGATTATGATCGCGCTCGGCACGGTGCTTAGCCTTATCAAGGTATATGAAGCACCCTACGGCGGCAGTGTAACGCTTCTGTCGATGGCACCGATGATCTTACTCTCGCTGCGGCGGGGTGTGAAGGTCGGTCTGCCTGCCGCGTTTGTGTATTCCGTATTGCAGCTGATCCTCGGTCTGTCCAGCGTGGCATGGGTTCCGAGCATCGGCGGTAAATTCTGGTGCATCATCCTCGACTACATCTTAGCCTTTACGGTTCTCGGACTCGGCGGCATTTTCCGCAATGTCAGGTTCTCGAAGAACGAAACGACCAACCTGTTTGTCTCCGCGATTCTCGGTGCGCTGCTGGCTACGGTTCTCCGCTTTATCTGCCACATCCTCTCCGGTGCCGTGATCTGGTACGCGCTCGATCTCGAATGGTACGCCGACGACCCGACCCACATCGTCAACCGCTACGGCAAATGGCTCTTCTCCTTCATCTACAACGGCACGTTCATGATCCCCGAGATCATCGAAACCGTGATCGGTGTACCGCTGCTGCACAAGGCATTGCAGAAGGTGAAATAAGCTGCCCTGAACTTTGCGTGTCCTCCTCTTCATATAGAAAAAGCAAGGTCTGTTCCTTTCCGGATGATCTTGCTTTTTCTTTTGCTGTCGTTACCGGATGCCGAAGTACTGCCGCAGCAATGCCGGATATTCCTCTTTTGTGAAATTGCGCCGCTGTACCGCCCCGTCCTCGTAGCACGAGAGCTGATCTCCGTCGATGGCGATCCGTCCGCGCGGGATCCTGATCGCAAGCATCGGAGCCTTCGTGAACGGCGAATCCGGATGCTTCTCGCACCAGAACGACGGCATTTCGTAGTCACAGGGCAGCTGCGGTTCCTCCGTGAAGCTGTAAAACGGACGAAATACTGGCTTGTCGGCATCCGGCTCCGCCTCTGCAGCACACGCTTGGCTTGTCGGACATGCTTGGCATGTTGAACATGCTCGGCATGTTAAGTGATCCTCGATGACCCAGCCGTAAAAATCCCGCCGTCGCAGCCGATATACGCGGAAGCCATCGTCTGTTTCCGCATTTGTGTCGCCGTAGGGCAGGGGCTGTCGGAAGCTTTCCTGACCGATCCCCGCGTCCACGATCCATTCGCTGCCATCGTTTGCCGTGACGCGCAGGACCCGGTGCCGCCGCATGGGAATCGCCGTCTCGCCGCGCAGATACCGTGCCAGATATTCCGTTACCGTATATCCGATGGAACGGAGCAGAACCGCGAAAAAGCCGTTTATCTCAAAACAGTATCCGCCGCGCCGTCTCGTGACAAGCTTGTCAAATAACGCGTCCTCCGAGAGGGATAACGGAATGCCCGCCAGTATGTCGAGATTTTCATAGGGGACGGTCATGAGAAACGCCTGCTGCAATTGGAATAGATTTTTCCTGTCGGGCGTGAGCGACCCCGGAACGGATAGACCGAGCCGCGCATAGATCTGCCGTATCTGCTCGCTTGTGTACATAGCTGCCTCCCTGATAGATGATGATTTTCCGTGGCTGGGTGGAGATGGTATCGTTCCGTGCGGTCAATGGCGGTGATGGATATGCTCCATCGTCATGGCGACCGCTTCGTAAACGTGATCGTCGTCGAGGGTGTAGAGAACGTGCTTACCGACACGGCGGGAGCGGATCAGTCCCTCGTCGCGCAGGATCCTCAGCTGGTGAGAGACTGCGCTGTTTGTCATGCCGAGTGCCGCCGCGATACTGCCCGCGCAGATCTCCCGTTCGCACTCTCCCTCGCCGTTCGCGCCGATTCCCGCCAGTACGCAGACAATGCGCAGTTTGGTCGGGTCGCCGATCGTGCGCAGAAACCGCGCCGCTTCTGCCAGCTCTTCCTCCGGCGGCAGTGTGATTCCTTCCGGGTGGTGATTGATAATCGTTTCGTGTTCCATAGTTCTCGTGTTCCTCATTTGTCTCGTTTCTGTCCCGGATCCTTGCCGCAGCTCAGAGCAGATCTTCGTCGTATACCGCACGGGAGCCACCCACAAACCGGAGCCTCGTCCGTGCCGCGATCAGTACCGCCTCGCCGATTGTGCGCATGGGCAGCCGTACCGGGACCGCCACCGGCTTCAAGTGCATACCAATGAGCGAGCCGCCGATGTCAATCCCCGCGTCCACGATCCCGCCCTCGCCTTCGATGGCCATCGGATGTGCAAAGCCATGGTACGCCGCCGTCGCAAACGATCCGCCTGCTTTCGGCTGGGGAATCACATTGACGCCGCGAACCCCCGGCAGTGCAGCCTTTTCCACGATCAGAGACCGGTTCAGATGCTCGCAGCACTGCGCCGCCAGATAAATCCCGCGCGGTGTCAGCACCTCCATCAGTCCGTCAAATACCGCCTTGCCCACCTCCGGGGAAGAGTACGTCCCGATTCTGCCGCCGAGGATCTCGCTGGAGGAGCAGCCGACCACCAGTATATCTCCCGCGGACAGCTTTGCCGCATCGAGTAACGCCTCGCACGCCGCCTGTACCGCGCCTTGTATTTCCAAAAGTTCCATATATATCGCTTCCTTATCGTATAGGTTCGCACATTGTGTGTGTTTCTATGAAATGGAGTACGCCCATCCCCGGCTCCACCACCGCATCGGCTGCCGCACGTACCTCCTCCGGGGCAGTCTCCATCGCTACGGCATAATCCGCGGCACGGAGCATCGGCAGATCGTTGTAGTTGTCTCCGAACGCCACGATCGTCTTGCAGCCCGTGACCTCCCGCAGCTCCCGTACCGCATTCCCCTTGGAGGCATTGGCGGCAAACACCTCAAGATACCACGTCTCGGGATATTGGTGATCCGGGTAGAAGGTACACTGCACCGCAGGATTTCCCCGCAGCGTCTCGTAGAGCGGCAGCAGCTCCTCCCGCGCGGCAAGATAGCAGAAATAGACGATCACGCCCGTCGGCAGACCGGTATCCAGCTTGCAAAACGGCTTGTTGTACCGCTCGATCCGTTCGCGCATGAAGCCCGCCATTGCCGGATTTGCCAGCCGCCGATACGCCGTGAACAGCTCGTCCGTCTCATCCAGGGTGTAGATGAACGGCTCTGCGGGATAGCTTAAGATCTCCTCCGCCGCCGTCCGGTCGATGACGTGCTTTTTCAGATATACGCCGCGGACCATGTCCCGTAAAAACGTGCCGTTCATGAGCGAAACGGGAGCCGGGTACGGTACCCCCGCGAGAATGTACGCTGCGGAGCGGATCGTCCGTGCCGTCGCATAGGTCAGATGTACGCCATGGTCGCATAACGCGCGGATTTTCTCCGCAGCCCCCTCCGGCAGCACCGATTCCCGTGTGAGAAGCGTGCCGTCGAGATCGGATAAAAAGAGCGTGTCTGCCGGAGAAAAATAGAGCTTGTCTGCCATCGATCACCGCCTCCTTGCCCGGAAAAATGTCTGCAAAACCGTCCTGCACTCCCTCTCGCGCACACCGGAATCCACCTGCGGTTTCCAGTTGACGGGATAGCTTTGCATCGCGAATACGGAGCCCATCGCCCCGGCACGACTGTCCTTTGCGCCATAGACGACCCGGGAGATCCGCGCGTTCCAGATTGCCCCGGCACACATCGGACACGGCTCCAGCGTCACATACAGCGTGCAGCCGGTCAACCGCCAACCGCCAAGGCATCTGCACCCCCGGTCGATTGCCTCCATTTCCGCGTGCCACAGCGCGTTTTTCGCCGATTCCCGCCCGTTTATGCCATAGGAAAGAAAGCCGCGGCTCGGATGTACCAATATCGCGCCTACAGGCACTTCACCGGACGCGCCGGATACCTGAGCGGCAAGCAGCGCAAGTGCCATATAGTCCCGATCGGTACGACACGCAGCGGCATGTGCGCCAATATACGCCTGCAAATCCATAGGTTCCTCCGGCTGTGATGGGTATTCTTCTTTATTATACCACATCCGCGCCGGGAATTGCAACGCTTTTCGGGATAAAAAATCCGCCGGAGAAATCCCCGACGGTCGCTGGCTTTGTTATTGGAGGAACATCCTATAGTTGTCGGAAAGCGTGTATTCTTCGAGGGTGACGGAGAACAGCAGTGACTTTTCCGGGCTGTCCTCTTTGGGCAGATTCACGATTTTCATGCGTGCCGTGACGATTTTGCCACCGCCGGAATCGGCACCCTCCACGGTGACGTAATACTCGTATTCTCCGCCGTCCAGGGTGCTGAGAGCGGTGTGCAGTCCCTCCTGTTCGCTGTCAAAGGGTACATGAAAGCCGGAACGGGAACCAAATGGTGCAGCCGCGAGCCATCCCTCCCGCAAAACCGATTCGGAGAAGGAATAGCTGCGGTCGTTGAAATCCCGGCTTTCTCTGCGGAAAATGGTATTGCCATCCAACCGTGAAATCTGCACGTCCTCATGCGGAGAGGAAAGCGTACACACGCCGTCCTCTAAGGCGAACCACAGGTTGAGATTGACGACATCCGCGCCCTCGTAGGGACATCCGACATTCGTTATCACCGTCTCCCCCGGCTGAATATAGCAAAGCGTGCTTTCCTCTGCATCCGCGTCATACGCAAGTACGCCGATTTTCAGCGGATACAGCAAATCGGGATCGATTTCAGTTGACGCAGAACAGGAGATAAGCGTTAGGAGTACAAGGCACAGCAATACTACTCTGTGCATGGCAGAAATCTCCTTTCATTGGAGGAACATCATGTAGTTGTCGGAGAGGGTGTATTCCACAAGCTCTATGGAGTAATCGCGGGACTTTTTGTCGCTGTCTTTGAACGGGAGGTTCAGGATCTTCATCTTTGCCGTGACAATCCTTTTGCCGTCGGAATCGTATGCCTTGGCGGTCAGCCAGTATTCGTGCTCCGCGGGCGGGACGTGGCTGAGGCGGTTGATGGTACTCTGCATCTCGCCATCCCAAGTGGTCACATGATGCGTTTTTGCGCCGAGCGGTGCGACTGCCAACCAGCCGGATTCGTATACGCTCCCGGTGAAATCGAAGATCATCTTGCCCCAATCGCCGAAAAACGCATGATAAAACGGCACGGCACCCTCCACGCGGCAGATCTGGATATCCTCATCCTCCGAGGTAACGATACAGTAGCCGTCGTGGACGGTGAATTCCAGATTGAGATTCACGAGGTCCTGTCCGTTGAAGCTGCAGCTGGAGCGCATGACGAGCGTTTCCCCCGGTTGGATATATTGCAGGGTGGATTCGTCTGCTGCGGGGGCGGTATCGGTGGGAACAAGCACGCCGATCTTGAGGGGGTAGTATGCGTCCTCCGGAATGGTGTAATCGTTACATGCATAAAATGAGAAAAGAAATACAATGAGAAGCAGAATCTTTGTTTTCATAGTGCGCTTGCCGTGATCCACAGGATCGGATACGGCATGTCTGTTCCCCGTACAGCCGTTTGCAGGCAGTGCGGCGGAAGCGTCCGTTCGTATGCCATAAGCCATTCACCTCGTTTCCATTCTCAAAAAGAACGGAGTGGTCACTGTGAGAAAATCTTTTATTTCCTCTTTGTCCTCAGTATACCATACGGGATGTGAGCTGTCAATAGGAAAACGAAAAAACATGGATAAAAACGCAAAAAAAGCAACAGCAAAACAAGGCAACAATTGTTGCAATGGTACGAAACGGCAGATATGGATATGGGATAAAAAACATTCAGTTGTGCCAAAATCCGCACAAAAAAACGCCCGCACGACCTTTTCAATCGTGTGGACGTATCGTACAAAAAAGTGTAGGTGAGCTTGTAAGCCGGGTTCTGTACGCTTGCGCGTGACTGCTATCTATCTCCTTCGACTGTTGCCAGCCGACTTTAGCCCCCCGCTGTCTTCTGTCGGGCAGACATCCGATTTCTCGGCGACCTGCGGGCGTTGCTCCGGATAGGGTTTACATTTGCACACAGTTGCCTGTCGTGCCGGTGAGCCTTTACCTCGCCTTTCCACCTGTACCGCGAAAATCACGGTAGTCTATTTCTGTTGCACTTTCCCGGGAGTTTCCTCCGGCGGACGTTATCCGTTATCCTGCCCTGCGGAGCCCGGACTTTCCTCATGCCAATACCTTACGGCACAATGGCACGCAGCAGTCCCGCTCACCTACAGAGGATAGTATACCACAATTCTCCCGTTTTGTCAAGAATTTTGCCGTGTGCAAAGCAAATCGTGCCCTTGACAAATCACGGACTCTGTGCTACAATATAATAATTGTATAATCGGTGTAGTAGCGGAACAGAACGAGTGCCGATTGGAGACGAGGAAAAGATGATCCATCACGAAACAGCGAAGACCGGGGATCTCCTGCGCGACATGGAGAACGCGATGCCGGGCTTTTCCAAGGGGCAGAAGCGGATCGCGCAGTATCTGCTCGAACACTATCACAAGGCGGCGTATATGACCGCGTCGGCTCTCGGAAACGTCGTCGGTGTGTCGGAATCCACCGTCGTCCGGTTTGCCATCGAGCTGGGCTTTGAGGGCTACCCCCAGATGCAGGCGGCCATGCAGGAGACCATACGCGTCCGTATGACCACGGTGCAGCGCATGGAGGCCGTCAATGACCGGTTCCGCGAGGGAGAAATCCTCGATACCGTACTGAACGCCGATGCCGAGAAGATCCGTGCCACCCTGGAGATCATCGACCGCGAAGCCTTTCGCCGCAGTGCCGAGCTGATCCTCCACGCGCGCAACATTTACCTCATGGGAATGCGCTCCTCGGCGATTCTTGCGGAATTTCTCAACTACTATTTCGGACTCCTCTTTGACAACGTGCGTCTGATCCGTCCGGCAAGCGGAAGCGAGATCTTTGAACACCTCATGAAGGTCCATGAGGACGATGTGGTGATCGCCATCAGCTTTCCGCGCTATACCACCGGGATCGTCAACGCGGTGGAATACGTCAGTACGACGGGCGCGAAGGTCATCGCCATCACGGACAGCACCTCCTCTCCGCTTGTTCCGTATGCCGCCGAGACTCTCATTGCCAAAAGCGAAATGGCGTCGTTCGTCGATTCCCTGGTCGCCCCCATGAGCATTGTCAACGCCCTGGTCGCCTATATCGGCAAGATCAAGCACGCCGAGATCACCCAGACCCTTGCTCGCCTGGAGAACGTCTGGAAGGAGTACAACGTCTACACCAGCGTCAATGCGCCCCTGCCCGATGCGATGCCGGAAACGCATACGGAAAAGGGAAGCGGTGCGAAATCCATCCATACGAAAAGGGAGCCGGAGCACACGGATACGGAGGAGGCGGGAAAATGACGCGTATTTGCGTGATCGGCGGCGGCCCTGCCGGGATGATGGCGGCGTATCAGGCTGCCTCGTGCGGTGCGGAGGTGACGGTTTTCGAACGAAATCCCTTCGCCGGGAAAAAGCTGCGCATCACGGGAAAGGGACGGTGCAACGTCACGAACGACTGTACCCGCGAGACCTTTTTCGCATCCGTGCCCACCAATCCGAAATTCCTCTACAGTGCCGCCGCACGGTTCACTCCCGCCGACACCATGGCGTTTTTCGCGGAATCCGGCGTGCCGCTCAAGGTCGAACGGGGCAACCGCGTCTTTCCCGAATCCGATAAGGCGGTCGATGTTGCCCATGCGCTTGAAAAACGGTGCAGAAACGCAGGCGTGACGTTCCGGTTCGGCTGCCGGGTCACGGAGATGGCAAAAGCGGATCCCGGATATATCCTGTGTATCGCGGACGGCACGGCGGTGCGCACCGAGCGCTGTGACCGCGTGATCGTTGCGACCGGCGGCGTATCCTATCCCGCGACCGGCTCGGACGGCGACGGACACCGGATGCTTGCCGCACAGGGGATCCCGGTCACACCGCTGTCTCCCTCCCTTGTCCCCGTGGAAACGAAGGAGGACGTGTCCGAGATGATGGGCTCCTCCGTGCATCTGCATGTCACTGCCGAGGGCAAGGACGTGATCGTCATCGTCCCCACCAACGGCGCCGCCGCCCACTTCCCCATGGGCAGCGAGGTCAACATGATCTTCGGCGGCAACGTGGCCCACGTTTTCAGCAAGGAGACGGAAAAGAACCTGGAGTGGTAACATAGCTGCGATAAAGAGGCCCCATCCGCGCGGATGGGGCCTCTTTTTGTCACTCCGGCTTGATCTCGCCGTGTTCCTTTTCAAATTCCGCAATGCG
>USGH01000070.1 GCA_900554225.1 uncultured Eubacteriales bacterium
ATTGAGGACAAGTGCAAGGCAGCGCTGGCGGACACCCTCTCCGCGCTGGGCGAATAAAACGGAATACAGAAGGCGGGAGTACGTCACATGGCGCGACTCCCGCTTTTTCATCCGCTTTTCCGGTTCCGTCTTGCTTTTTTTCTGTAACTATGCTATACTATACCTATCTCCCCCGCAGGTGGGCATTTTTTTGTGAAATAAAGGAAGCAATCGATATGGAAAGACGTACCGGCACTGTATCCCGGGGCATCCGTTGTCCCATCATTCGCAAGGGGGACGATCTCTGCGAAATTGTCACCGACAGCGTTCTCGAAGCGGCGCGTGCGGAGGGCTTTTCTCTCCATGACCGCGATGTGATCGCCATGACGGAATCCATTGTGGCGCGCGCGCAGGGCAATTATGCCACCGTCGCCGATATTGCCGCGGATGTAAAGAAAAAGCTTGGCGGTGGGACCATCGGCGTGATTTTCCCGATCCTGTCCCGCAACCGTTTCGCCATTTGCCTGCGCGGTATTGCTGCCGGCGCGAAGAAGGTCGTCCTGATGCTCAGCTATCCCTCCGATGAGGTGGGCAATGCGCTTGTCTCCTATGATCAGCTGGACGAGGCGGGGATCAATCCGTACAGCGATGTGCTGACGCTGGAGCGGTATCGCGCACTGTTCGGCGACAACAGACATCCGTTCACCGGCATGGACTACGTCGGGTATTACGAAAATCTGATCCGGGAATCCGGCGCGGAAGTGGAGATCCTTTTCGCCAACCGGCCGCAGACCATCCTCCAGTATACGAAAAACGTCCTGACCTGCGACATCCACACCCGTGCGAGAACGAAACGGCTTCTCCGGGAGGCAGGCGCGGAGGTGGTGTGCGGTCTGGACGACATCCTCTCCGAGAGCGTGAACGGCAGTGGCTACAATGAAAAATTCGGTCTGCTCGGCTCCAACAAATCGACGGAGGATACCGTGAAGCTCTTCCCGCGCGACGCACAGGGACTGGTGGAGAGCATACAGCAGCGGATCCTTGCCAAAACCGGGTGCCATGTTGAGGTGATGGTCTACGGCGACGGCGCGTTCAAGGATCCGGTTGGAAAGATCTGGGAGCTTGCGGATCCGTGTGTATCCCCGGCATTCACAGAGGGCTTGAACGGCACACCGAACGAGCTGAAGCTCAAATATCTGGCGGACAACGATTTCAGCGCACTGTCCGGTGAAGCACTCCGCGATGCGATCTCCGCACGTATCCGGGAGAAAAAGGAAGATCTCACCGGCGACATGACCGCGCAGGGCACCACACCGCGCCGCCTGACCGACCTCATTGGCTCTCTTTGCGACCTGACCAGCGGCTCCGGCGATAAGGGGACTCCGGTCGTTCTGGTGCAGGGCTATTTCGACAACTACACGAACTGAGGCTGCGCAAAAGCAGCCGGAGCGCAGCGCCTTCTTGAATCCTGCAAAAGAAAATCCGTCCGATGGCACACCAGAGATGGTCCAACGGACGGATTTTTTTCGCTTCCGTAGAGATTACGGCTTCCATGTGCTTTCCGTCTGCATACGACAGAGTCATAATAAACAGAATTTCCGGGTATAGTATATCATAGCTCCACACGGATTTTCAGCGGCAGAGGTACAGATTTTTCCTTTTCAGGAAGCATTTGGCACAATGTCGAAATGAACGAAAAATACGGAATAGGGAGACGCAAAACTGTGATATGCGCCAACACCGATGGGCAATGTTAATTTTCGGAAAAGAATCCGTCCGGCATCTTGACACCGACGAAAAATGACAGTAAGATTATATAGCAGCGTATCGAAATCGGTCGCGGAGACAGCGATTCGTGGGGGATACGGAAACGAAAAAAGACAAAAATCCGGGAACAAACCGCCTTTTCGCGCGTCTTTATAAAGGCAGAGAAAAAATGGGCGGCGCGTGAAAAACCAGTATGGCACCGGTCCGATATGGATATGGGTAGAGAAAGAACGCAATCGAATGAAGAAAAAGAAAAACAGATACAGAAGCTCCCGTGAGGTATCGACAGGCGCGCGCGGCGGAAAGCAGCTCCTCTCGATTCTGGTTTTCCTGTGTGTCTGCTGTCTTCTGACCGGGATATACGGGGTACTCAAGAGTGGTACGGTGCCGTTTTCCTTCCGCATTCTGAAGCCGGAGACAGAGACGGAGAGACCTTCCACGGCGGATGGGATAGGCAAATCGGACGTGGAATCGCAGCGGGAAACGGCGGATACGGAAACAGAGACGACCGCCTGCCCGGAGACGACCGCGGAGAGTACAATCGCCACGCCGGATGGAACGGGAGCTATGTCCACCGGAGACGACCGACCGATGGAGCCGCTGCCGAAGGAGACCACGGCGGAGTCTAAGGTGGAGCATGAAACGCGGGATTCCGCCACGCCGATCCAAACGGTGCAGCTGATGCCGGAGGGGTACGATTATACGATGCCTGTGCCGGACAGCGGAGATCCGGTGGGCGACGACTATTTCGCGGACGCGGTATTCCTGGGCGATTCGCGGATGGAAGGCTTTGCGCTCCAGTGCGGACTGTCGAACATCACGTGCTACGCGTACAAGGGCTTGACGACGGAATCGGTATTCACGAGTGAGGTCATCAACAAAAACGGCGGCAAGGTGACAGCGATGGACGCGCTGCGGGATACGGAATTTGCAAAGGTGTATATCATGCTCGGGATCAACGAGACAGGCTGGGCAAAGCCGGAGGCCTTCCCGCAGTATTACGGCAAGATCGTGGACGCGATCCGTGAGATCCGTCCGGACACGGTGATCTACGTGATGTCGATCATCCCGGTGGCGAAGTCGGTGTCGGATACGCACGAGTATGTGAAGAACGACAAAATCAATCTGTACAACAGCTATCTGCGCGAGATGTGTGCGGAAAAAGAGGTCTTCTACATCGACCTCGGCTTTATGGCAGGGGAGGATGGCGCATTGCCGGAGGGAGCCGCGCGGGACGGGATCCACGTGGGCTACGATCTCTGCAAGGAATGGCTGGCGTATTTGCGGACGCATGTGGTGCCGGTCAAGGTCACGACATCGTTGGAGACGGATACAGATACAGAGCGTATAGCAGAGGAGGAGTGATTGCGATATGAGAAAGAACAGAGTGACGCGGGGGATCGTCGGTATTCTGGCGGTGTGTATGCTTGCGCTGTCGGGCTGCGGGGAAAAAGAGCCGGAGGTGAATCCGAATGTGGAATTGGTGCTGTCGGATTTTGCGAACGTGATATTGACAGCCGGTGAATTTTCGGAGGAGCTGTACCCGGTGCCGGATTCCATGGTTGCGAATATGTATGGGATCACGGATGCCGTGGAGTCTCATGTGTATGCCGGAAGCGGCGCCACACCGGAGGAGATCGGTTTATTTGCGTTTGCGGATACAGACGGTGCCGCCGCAGGATTGGAGCTTGCCAAGCAGCGTCTGTCCGATCAGAAGCGCGCCTTCACGGACTACAACCCGGACGAAAAATACCGGCTTGAGGACTATGCCGTCGTCGAGCAGGCGGGCAAATACGTGATCTACTGCGTATCCTCCAGCGATGCCGCCGCCGAGGCGATTGCAGCGGAGCTTGCCGGTTAAAGGGCTTTAACACCTGCATACCTTTGGAAAAAGGCAGGCTTTACGTCTGTCGGATAGAAAAACCGCTTCTATGGGAGAAATAGAGGCGGCTTTTTGCATTTCTGTGTTATTTTGCGCTGTGTGCCGACCTTGGCTTTGGTCTGTATCTCACCTGGGTGCAAAGCACACCGAGAAAGATGAGCACACAGCCGATGTAGCCCCTTGCGGTCATGCGTTCGTGGAGGATCAGTGCGCCGCCGATGACGCTGAACATGGATTCCATCGAGAGAAGGACGGAGGCGACCGCGGGATCCGCGCGTTTCTGACCGAGAACCTGGCAGGTATACGCCACGCCGACAGACATAAATCCGCCGTACAGGAGGGGAACGATGGCTGCCTTGAGATCCGCGAGCGATTCCGGGGTATGGATTCCTGCGGCAACGGTGATGCCCCACGCTGCAAGGCTCAGCACGGTGCAGACGAGAAACTGGATCATGGAAAAGCGGAGGGAATACAGTGCATCGCCGAAGCGGTCAATGACGAGAATGTGGGCGGCAAAGAGAACGGCGCAGCCAAGGACGACCAGATCCTGCGGGGAGATCGTGAATGCGGAGGATACGGAGACGAGAAAGAGTCCGATCGCGGCAAATCCGACGCCGATCCAGGTGAACAGCCCCGCTTTTTTGCCGAACGCGAGATTGAACAGCGGAACGAGCACCATATACAGCGCGGTGAGGAACCCGGCGCGTCCGGAGGAATCGGGGAATCCGGCTCTTTGGAACAGCTCGATGCCGTACTGCTGGAGGGTGGAGGCACTGCACAAGAGAATCCCGCAGACGATCCCGGCGGTGACGGTGGTGCGCATAAGCTGCTTGTGGCTTGCCGGATCGGGATTTTTCTTTTCAAACAGCGCGATCACGGGGAGAAGGGACAATCCGCCGAGTGCAAAGCGGATCCCGTTGAAGAGAAAAGCCCCGACATGATCGCTGCCGACGGTCTGTGCGACAAAGGCAAATCCCCACACAACGGCGGTCAGGAGGAGAAAGAAGATCCCCAGTCCCGTCGTCTTTTTCTGTTCTTGCATGGTCTCACCTCATTTACGGATAAAATTACAAATTGCAGTATAATTATACCATAACGTGCGGACAAGCGCAAGAGGGAAAAAGCCGAAGCCACACGGGGAACGGATCGGAATCTTAGGCAAGGTGACGAGTGTAGTTCGCCGGACGCAGACGGAAGGTGCGTGCCGCAGCCACCACAGGTGGTTGGTTTTCGCAAAGCGGAGGGCGTATATTGGGAAAAAATACGCGTGTTCGGTGGACAAACGGGCGTTTTTATGGTATAATAAGGAAAACGCTGATTTGGGGTTGATCGTGCATCCATATGCCATGGTGCCAGCCCCGATGATGCAGAATTTCGATGGATGCAGCGCGTATAAGGTATAGGGCATAGCGGTGGAAACGAGGTGTATACGATGTCGAAAGCGGCGGGGAAGAAGGCGGCAAAGAAAGGGGTGAATATGGCGGCGGAAACGGCGGACGCGATTGTAAAAACGGCTTTGGCTCTGTTCGGCGGCGATTTGGTGTGCGATGCGGGCTATCACGGCACTTTGTCCTTCCGCGGCGCGCCTTTCGCGATTCCCGTCGAGGACCAATTGCGGCTGTTCGGCGCGGAGATGGGTTCCGGAAACGATCTGCCGGCTCCACAGGCGTTTGCGGCGGACGCAAGACTGTGGCGGCGCGGTCACAGCGGAGATGCTCTGCCGGAGACGGCGCGGGAGAAGCGTGTATATTCCTTTACGTGCCGTCCCTGTGACCGGATCTATATGGCGGTGCAGGTGATTTTTGCCCTCCATATCCGCCGCGGCGTGCGCAAATTTATCGTCACCGTCCGCAGTCTCACCGAGCGGGAGCAGGTCCGGCAGGCGATGGAGGTCTATTCGGCACATTTCGCAGAGGGGTATCGACTTGCCACCCCCGTGATCCGCGTGTACGACAGTGCCGATCTGAACGGACTGAAGGGCTATATCACAGCGGAGGGGATCGGGATCCTCCTCATCAACCGGGAGAATTTCGATCGCGATGCCAATCTGCTCCGGCGGCAGAGCGTGGATTTTTCCGATCATACCCCGCTTTCCCTCATCCGGGCGGCAAAGCCAGTCGTCGTCACATTGACAAACGATGCCAAGCCGCTCTCCCGCCTCCTCAACCCTACCACGCAGTTTGCGCCGTTATGCACCCTCTCCTTTATGGATTTTCCGGATCCCAGCGGCACCACCTGTCCGGTCTATACGGGCTTGACCTGCCTGCTTCCGGAGGAGGACAACGGGCAGATCCGCCTGGATACAGAATCTTAACGAATATTTGTTCAAGTTCCCCTTGCAATCCATCCCGCTTTGTGGTATCCTATATACAGGAGAAAACGAGAGGGGACAGGTACAGAAAACAGCCATATGAAAGATCAATTCCAATTGCACGCACCGTATCAGCCGACGGGGGATCAGCCTGAGGCAATCGATAAGCTGTGCGCCGGACTGGATGCCGGGATGCGGTATCAGACACTGCTCGGCGTAACTGGATCCGGCAAAACGTTTACCATGGCGAACGTCATCGCAAGGATGAATCGTCCGACACTGGTGCTGGCACATAACAAGACCCTCGCCGCGCAGCTCTGCATGGAGTTTCGTGCCTTCTTCCCCGAGAACGCCGTAGAGTATTTCGTGTCGTACTACGACTATTATCAGCCTGAGGCATACGTGCCGGGGAAGGATATTTATATCGAAAAGGACTCGTCCATCAACGATGAGATCGACAAGCTCCGCCATAGCGCGACCTCCGCGTTGTTTGAACGGCGCGACGTGATCATCGTGTCCAGCGTGTCGTGCATCTATTCCCTCGGTCCCCCGGAGGAGTACAAACGGCAGGTCCTCCTATGACCGCAACGACGCCAATTTCGTCCGGGGCAATTTCCGTATGCGCGGCGATACGCTGGACGTGTATCCTGCGGGATATTCCGAACGGGCGATCCGGGTGGAGTTCTTCGGCGATGAGGTGGACCGAGTACTGGAATTCGATCCGCTCACCGGGAAGATCCTCCAGAGCCTCAATTATGTCGCCATCTATCCCGCCACCCACTACGTCATGGATCCTGCCGGCAAGGAGCTCTATATCGCCCGCATCGAGGAGGAGCTGGAGGATCGTCTTGCTTTTTTCCGGTCGCAGAATAAGCTCCTGGAGGCACAGCGGCTGGAGGAGCGCACCCGGTACGATATAGAGATGATCCGCGAGATCGGCTACTGCTCCGGAATCGAAAATTATTCCGCCGTGTTCGCGGGACGGGAGCCCGGTTCCACACCGTATACGCTGCTCGACTATTTCCCGCGGGATTTCCTCCTTTTCGTCGATGAGAGCCACGTCACCATTCCACAGGTCAGCGGCATGAGCGGCGGGGATCGCGCACGGAAGGAAAATCTCGTCGAGTACGGATTCCGCCTGCCCTCCGCGTATGACAATCGGCCGCTCCGCTTCGATGAGTTTGAGAAAAAGCTGAACCAGACCATTCTCGTTTCCGCTACGCCTGCCGAATATGAGCTGTCTCATTCGGCGCAGGTCGTGGAGCAGATCATCCGTCCGACGGGACTGGTCGATCCCGAGGTGGAGGTGCGTCCGATCGAGACACAGGTGGACGACGTACTGTCTGAGATCCGTGCCAGAACCGCCCGTGGAGAACGCGTTCTTGTCACCACGCTCACCAAGAAAATGGCAGAGGATCTCACCGAATATCTCGATGGTCAGGGCGTGCGCGTACAGTATATCCACCACAACATAGATTCCATGGAGCGCACGGAGCTCATCCGCAATCTGCGCCTGGGCGTGTTTGACGTGCTGGTGGGGATCAATCTGCTGCGCGAGGGCATCGACTTGCCGGAGGTCACGCTCGTCGCTATCCTTGATGCGGACAAGGAAGGGCTGTTCCGTTCTGCCCGGTCGCTGATCCAGATGATCGGACGTGCCGCACGGAATGCAAACGGCAAGGTCATCCTTTACGCCGACACGATCACGGATTCCATGAAAACCGCCATAGACGAAACGGAACGGCGGCGTACCATCCAGATCGCGTACAACAAGGCGCATGGCATCACCCCGAAAACGATCGTCAAGCCGGTCGCGGATTCCATCGCCATCGCCGCGGAGGACGGGCACGGCACAAAGAAATCCCGGCGCGGCAGACAGACCCAGAGTGGCGTCGAGGTGCTGCCCGTCGAGAAAAACGGCAGTATGCGCAAGGAGGATCGGATCGCGGCTCTGACCGAGGAGATGAAAAAAGCGGCAAAGGAACTCCGCTTCGAGGAAGCCGCCTACCTCCGCGACCGTATCCGCGAGCTCGAAGCGACAAAATAACCGGCAATCGCGCAGGGGAAAACCGGCAAATCTCCCTTTCGGCGTACAGACCCCTGTCGGAAACGAAGAAATCCGCTCTTTCCCATGCAATACGGGATGGCGGATTTTTGTTATCTTATTTTATTCTCCCGGCATATCGGCGCAAAAGGTTACCGCTGCGCCCGTGTCGGGATCGGCAAAGGAGATCGCGCGGCACCACAAGGACAATCCGTGATACGGAAGCCTTGCACCGTATTTTTTATCCCCCAGTAGCGGATGGCGGCGGCTAGCAAACTGTACGCGGATCTGGTGGGTTCGTCCGGTCTCCAGCACCACTTCACATAAGGCGCATTTCCGATCCGCAACGGTTTGTTCACCAAGCACACGGTAGGTCAGGCGCGCGGATCTGGTGCCGTTTCGCGCACGATCGACAACGAAGGACTGCTTTTTGCGCCGATCGAAGAACAACTCGTCCTCCATACTGCCGCTTGCGGGATCCGGCACCCCTTCACAGAGTGCGAGATAGGTTTTGGAGAAGCGATGAGACGTGATCTGCCCGGACAGCGCGGCGGCTGCGGATTTCGTGGTGGCGTAGACCATCACACCCCCGGTTGTCGCGTCGAGGCGATGGACGGGGTAGATGTGGGGCAGGGACAGCTGTGCGGAAAGAAGCTCCGGCAGTCCGTCTCCCGTCGGTGTGGATTCGGAAAGAACCCCACGCGGCTTGATGCAGACCACGTAGGATTTCGTTTGCGCGAGCAGGGGGATCTCCGGTGCGGCAGACAGGTGCGTTTGATCCACGGCGTTCATTTTCTCCGTTTGCCGCGCAGGGTGATATACATCATAAAGAGCGCGATGCAGACGATGGCGGCGATGATACCGAAATTGATGTCCCCGGTCGGCGGCGCGAAGGGTTCGATCTGCTGTAGGGACGAATTTTCAAGATGCTGAAGCGGAAGAAGCACGGCGGTGAGTATACGCGGTAGAGATTTGTACATCTGCATGGCTGCCTCCTTTGGAATAGATGTGTTCTGTATAGGCTATACGCTATAGACCGCAAGGCGTGCGGCCGGTACAGGGAGCGAAATAAAACCGTATATGGAATTAGACGGTGAAATTGTGAGGAAAAATCGGGAATCTTGTAAACAATCTGTAACCATCCTTATTATACAGGATACATCGCGATTTGTCAAGAGGGGATTCATAAAAAATTCATAAGAAGGGCGGAAAAGTTTACAATATCTTTCTGGATGAATCACAAAATGCGGACAATTGTAATTATTTGTAGAATGGTGGCGTCCGGCAGAGGCAAGAGGGCAAAACGAAAGAAATTGACGATTTCCGCTCTTTGGGTAAAAAATTCGTAGAATATTTGCGCAATGTACTTGCAAGTTGGAAATCGTTATATTATAATAAGACTGTAACGGAACGGAACCGGGAATTGTGGAAAATACGAAACCGGATCACGACGCACAGGCAGCACATTCCGCGGACTTTACTTTTTGCGCTGTCTATGGCGGATGTACCGTCGCAAAATGACGAAACCGAAACAAAGAAGATAGAGAAGATAGAATGGAAAAAGTCGCGCAATGCGGCAGAAGAATATGGTAGTACAATAAAGCTCTTGGAAAAGGAGGAGAAGAAAATGCTGAACATAGGGATCACCACGCGGTCGTTCAACGGTTTGTCCGTGAAAGAGACGGCGGAGCAGATGCAGAAGGTCGGCTTCAAGTGTACGGAGCTATGCTTTGTCCACAGCGATCTCGGCGGCTGGGCGTACAACGGGATCGGGGATCTCACAGGGATCACACCGGCGCGGGTATGCGAGGCTGCGGAGGAATTCCGTTCGCGCGGAATCGAAGTGACGTCGCTCGGGATGTTCACGGATCTGCGCAATCCGGACGATGAGGTGATGGCGCGGGAGAAGGAGTACATTCTCCGGTACATCGACATGGCTGCGGAGGCGGGGATTCCGTATCTGGCAAGCGAATGCGGATTCACGCCGGGACAGCGCGGGATCAACGCGGATCGATATGAGTCGGACTACGCGCGGATCAAGGAAACGCTCCGTTTCACGTGTCTGGAAGCGGAAGCACGTGGGGTACACATGGCTCTGGAGGCGTGCGTACTGGACGTGATTCCGTCGCCGCGCCGGTTGAAGACGCTGATCGAGGAGCTGGAGGCGGAGTCGGGTGTACGGCTCGGCGCGATGCTGGATCCGGCAAACTTCATTGCGGCGGAGGACGAGGAGGGTATGTTTCGTCATCTGAAGCACGACGTGTACTACTTCCACGGCAAGGATCGCAAGATCAACGCGACCTACGGCGTGAATCTCGGCGACGGCGACATCGATTGGCCCCGGTTCATGGAGCTGTATATGCGCTTCACGGACAAGGTGCCGTTCATTCTCGAATATGCGAACAAGGACAACTGTGCCGAAATCAAAGCCCGCGCGGAATCGGCATACGAGACGGCTTTGCAGAATATTTTAGGCAGATTGAATTGAGGGAACGGGGGAACGAGGAGCACGGGACGCTTCTTCCAGCGTTGGCAAGAGCTTTTATAAAAAAAGTATGGGTGACTGGATTTCGTGAGTGCGGGTCTATGGTTGCCTGGATTGTTTTTGCAGCGCGTTTTTTATGAAGCGAACATGCTGTCGCAGGCGTTTTGGACTGCGGGTTCTTTGTATCCTGGTGAGCTTGTGCTGCCCTTGATTTTATGGGTGGTGCCGATCCTCAATCTTTGAAAATTTAAGATAGAAAATTTCATCCGAAAAGGAGAGTTTTATGATTAAGTTGGGTGTGAACAGTGTACTGTTCAAGACGGTATCGTTCCGTGAAGCGGCGGAAGCGATCAAGAAGTGCGGCTACGACGGAGTGGAAATCTCCGCGATTGCCGGAATGTGCGAGCATCTGAACCTGTCCGCATGGAAGGAACAGGCTGCTGAGCTGCGTGCCATTCGTGACGAATTGGAGCTTCCCTTCCTGTCCACGGAGGTTGCTTCCCGTGACAGAGAGCGGCTGCTGACTGCCTTTGAGGCATGTGCGGAAATCGGGATTCCGATCGTGAACATCGGTCCCGGCGGCACGATGAACGATGAGGACAGCCTGAAGGCGGCGATCGCGGAAACC
>USGH01000071.1 GCA_900554225.1 uncultured Eubacteriales bacterium
GTTTTCACGCTTTTCGAGCAGTCCAAGAAACAAAACAGACCCAAAACGGGCGGGATTGCCGGCAGGCTACAGAATCAGCGGAACCGGGAGACGCAGATCTCGCTGCAAAAGGGAGACACGACTACGCCCAAGGGGGCGGGGGTCACGCAGAACGAGAACGGGAAAACCATCTATCATGCCGTTGTACGTGTCAACGGGGTGCCGTGGGAGGTCGGTGAGCAGAAATGTATCGCACAGCGTGAAATCCCGATGGACAGCTATGCCAACGCGGAAGCGGGAGTCACGCTGCATACGGACAATTTTTACGTCATCGCGGATCGGGTGATCGAATCCGAGGATGTATCCGAGGGGGATGCGGTTGTATATTTATACAGTGATGCCTACGATGCCTTTGTCGCGGAGCTGGAAATCTCCTCTCTCGACATTACCCTGCGCGATACGGAAAAGCATATGGAGACGGCGGAGGCTCTGCGTGCGCTGGCGGAGGAAATTCCGATGCAGGTTGTCGATCACAGCAATGCGGCGGAAATCGCGCTCCAGCGCGCCAAGGGGGAAGCGATCTTTGCCGGTTTGGTGATCGTACTGCTGTGCGTCTTTTACGCGATACTGGTGCGGTCGATTCTGGTCGAATATATGCGCAGTCAACGTGCCAATATGCGCACGCTGTACACGATTGGCACGGACATGGGCACACTGCGGCAGGCATACACGCGGCAAATGCGTAGAGCAGCGGTCGTGATCGTCCTTAGTGTGACGGTGGTATGCGCCGTTCTGCTGCTGCTTTATGCGAACAGCGACACGTTCGCCATGCAGAAGCTGGTCGGATTTCCGCCAATGCTGTATATTTTTGCATTTACTGCCGCAAGCGGGTACACCACTGCTGCGATGGTACTGCCGATTCGTTTGTACAGGGACAAGCGGCAGGATGCGGTGCAGGGGATATAACAGATGCAAGAAAAACAACAAAGCGTCGAAAGGAGCGCGCATATGGAAATTTTACGTACAACGGAGCTGACGAAGGTGTTTCATCAGGGGGAAGAGGAAATTTACGCTGTGGATCACGTGAATCTCGCCGTGGAGGAGGGAGCATTTCTCGTGGTGACCGGGCGGTCCGGTTCGGGGAAAACGACGCTGCTCAACATTCTTGCCTGCATCGACAAGGCGGATTCCGGTTCGGTGGTCATCGACGGGGAGGATGTCAGCGCGCTGTCGTCGGCGAAGCTGTCTGTGATCCGGCGGCGCAAGCTCGGGTACATCTTCCAGGATTTCAACCTGCTGAACATCCTGACCGCGGAGGAAAACATCAAAATGCCGGCGTTTCTGGACGGGAAAAATCCGGACAGGGAGCGATTCACGCAGTTGGTCACGGAGCTGGGGATCGCGGATCGACTGAAGCATCTGCCGAACGAGCTGTCCGGCGGTCAGAAGCAGCGGGTCGCCATCGCGCGCGCCCTCATCAATGAGCCGCAGCTTCTCCTTGCCGACGAGCCGACGGGCAATCTGGACTCCCGCACCTCCGCGGAGATCATCGACCTCCTGCTCCGCATCAATCAGACCGGCATGACGATCGTTCTTGTGACGCACGACGAAAAGATCCACCGCCGTATTTTGAACGAAGCCCCCCACGGTGTCGGCTACGTGATGGAAAACGGCATCCTTACGGCGGAATAACGCGGAGGACGAGGGGACGCGGGGAACGGGGGAGACGGTCGCTTTTGGAAAAGCTCCGCAAAACTTTTATGAATGGGATGGATGGATTTTGTTTGTGCAAGTCCATGTGCGCACCAATTTGGCTCCGTCCAGTACATGAGGAGATCGTTTGCGAGCGGCTCCCGGAGGGATCCGCCTTCTACGGGGAGTAGGTGCGGGATATAGTTTTCTATGGTAGTTGTAGAATACCGGTATCCTGGGGGGGTGGATTTTTATTTCTCGCGTACTTGTTTTTATCTGCGGCTTTTTCTCTCTGACAAACAAAGAAAGTGCGATATAGTGTCACAAAACGACAGTATATCGCACTTTTTCTGCTTTTATTGCCTTCTGAGGAATACCTTCAAGAGAAAACAAGGAATTAAAACCAAAACACCCCACGATAGCGGTATTCTACCACTACATAGTAAACTATATCCCGCAATCTCTCCAAATAGACGGCGGATCCGTCCCCGGAGCCGCCCCAGAACGATCTCCTGCGGACTTGGACGGAGCCAAATTGGTGCGCACATGGACTTGCACAAACTCCACCCATATCCCCTTTTTCATAAAAGTTTTTGCCAGGCTTTTTTCAAAAAGCCGCGTTCCCCCCCGTCCCCCCAGAGTCAATCGAAGAAATACGCATTCGCCTTTGCGATCTGTTCTTCGAATTTGGCGGCGTTGGCGGAGAGCTTCGAGACGATGTCCTCCGTTCCCTTGACGATCCCGCCGTTGACGATATCCCGTACCTTGATGTTGGAGAAGCTGAGATAGTACGCAAGCTCATCGAACACGAGGTGGAGCATCCGGATCGTGTCGGTGTCGCGCGCCACCTTGCCGGTCAGCGTCACATTCACGTATGCCGGAACGACCGTGTCGTGCGAAGCGGCGTTCAGGGCGTCCATGATGTGGATTGTCCGCTCCGGATCCTGCGACGTGACCGGAATCATCTGCATAAACGGATTGACGATGATGGAGTAGTGGCGTTCCTGCGCTTCGTCATACTTCGGCGGCGGCACCACACCGAAATCCGCCTCCATTTCCCGCAGCACACGCGACCACGCCATGCACTCCGAATAGAACAACGCCTTGTTTTCCGTGAACATCGGCTCCTGCGCCCGGTCGCCCTGCCCCTTCAGGTATTTTGTCCGTTTTGAGGAGCGCACATCGAACACGGCATCCTTCTGCGTCGCTGTCAGATGGATGATCTTGCTGTACGCGTTCACAAACCGCTCGTCACCCGAGAGATCCGTCACCCGCCCGGTCTCCGGATCCTTGCCGATGTACCGCGCGTTCATGCCGTACAGGAGAATGTCCGCGATCAGCTCGCCGTAGCCCACGTAGCCGTATCGGTCCGCGTCCGTCATCTCCCCGTCGCCGTCCAGATCGCTTATCACCGCCAGACACATCTCCGTGAACTTGTCCATCGTCCATTTCCCGGAATCCACCAGCGCATACGGATTGTCCAGATGGTTCTGCTCGATCAGCGCCTTGTTGAAAAAGAGGGACCGGATCCCGTCAAAGCGCGTCGTGTCGAAATCCCCCGTCGTGAAATACATTTTTCCGTTGATGGACAGATCGGAAATCGCGTTCTGATCCCACCACGATTGGGTGAAATCCACGGAGGAAAGCGTGTTCAGATCGATGAGACTGTTCTCCATGGCGATCGCATACGCATTTTCGAGCGTCACAAGCGCAATGTCGAAATCCCCGGTCCCCGCCTGGACCTCCTTCTTGAGCAGCGCGGCGGAATCCTTCACATTGTTCTCGACGATCTTCACGTTCAGGTACTCGCCGACCCGGTTGTTCCGCTCCACGAAGGCATCCTTCACCGGCTCTCCGGTCGTGTCCTCCGGCGCGATCAGGGTATACGAATACCATTCCGCGGTGCAGCCGTTGAGAATCGTGTACGCATAGCCGTTGTAATCCTTCTGCGCGATTCCGGCGCGCCAGTCGTAATTCTCTTCCACCTTGGCAAGCGCGTCGGAGGTGGTGTCCGTGCGCGTACTCTCGGTTTCCGACGCATCGATAGTGGGGGCGGTGTCCGGTGCGGTCTCTGTCTGTGCCTGTCCGCAGGAGGAGAGCAGATGGGCGGCAAGCAGCGCGATACAAAGAAGCGACACCTGTAGTCTTTTCTTCATAATAAAAATCTCCTGTGTGCGTATTGGATGAATAAATTGCAAATGGAACGCTTGTATCGTATAGTATACCACAAACGCGCGCATAATACAAGAGGGGCTGCGCAAATCCTGCTGTGATTTTGTGTAAAATTCCACGCGCATCCGGAAAAAGCGATGGATAGCATTCCGGTGCGAAAAAAACGGAAAAAGTCCCCTTTTCGATGTAACAAAACCGCCCTGTCGTTCGTCTGATACAGTGACGCATGGATTTGGCGGGGGCATACAGAACCTTGTGCAAAACGGCTGAAAAAACGTGCGCCGTCCGCTTGACATTGTGGCGAATGGTTGGTATACTATATCTGTAGGAATACCGCAAAAAGAGAACGAACGGAAAGGAGTCAGACATGGATCAGGAACAGAACACGGCACGTACATTTTGCTTCGACCTTCTCATCCTCATAGCCTGCCTTGCGACCATGGCGGCGATGGCGTTCGGCGTATCCGCATGGGAGGCGTTGCAGCGCGAGGAATTCGACGCGTCGGTATTCGGTCTTTCGTATAAATATGCGGATGAAGTCCCGCTGATGGAGATCTATCTCTGGTGCGGCAGGGAAGACGGCGATCCGAACGCGCCCCCGGAGGGAATGACCCCGCTCGGCGATACACAGGGGAATATCCGCTCCTTTACGCTCCGGATGCTGCGCGACAAGGTGACGGTACACAACCTCGCGTGGGACGGCTATTCGGAGACGCAGGACGGCACGGAGACCTATTGGATGCCCGTTTTCACGATCAAAAACAAGCTTGGTGGGAAGGTGCGCGTCGCCTACGAATACAAGGGACTGGGCGCGCTGCTCTATTCCACGGACGATCTCCGCGTGCCGGCGGACGATTGGGACGGATGGCTGTACAGGAAGCTGCGCAGGCTTGAAATCGGTTTGCCCCCGGAATCCGTACACCGCATGAATGTGGATGTGTTCACGGATCACGCGTCGGTGGGCGAGCTGGACGAAAAAATGACCGTATCGATCCCGTTTGATCCGTTCCGCGGGGGACTGACCGACTGGACAGAGGAAATGTTCTATGATGTCCCGCGGGAAACGGAGGCTTTTTCCGATCTGTATCCGTCCGCGCGCGCCGTCTGTGCGGGGATCACCCGGCGGAAGGCGGTGGCGCATTTGCAGGCGTACGCCTTCGATCCGGACACGCCGAGCAAGGTGATTGCCGAGGCATCGCTGCGCATCGTGTACTATACGCCGTGGCAGAGCGAGGACGGTGCGTTCACTGCCGAGCAGCGCAAGTATATGGTGGACAACGACGTATTGAACGCCGCCTACTGTGATGTGACGATTGCGGAGTACACGCAGGAGGTCATCCGGCAGTAGGTCTACAGGCTGCGGACAGGGGCGGAAAACAGAATCAGCAAAAAAAGGATCCCACGCGCAGGAAAACGTATGGGATCCTTTTTGGAATGAATATGCACTATTCGGGAATATGGCTGTATGGCGTATGGGTCACATCATGGCGAGAACCTGTGCGCTGTGGAACCGGTCCTTGCTGCGGCTTTGTGGGGGATTACTCCTTATCCAGATGACGAAGCTCCTTGCCGACGGTCCAGACCACGGGCGCGACGAATACCGCGAGCACGACTGCCGCTGCCACCGTAAGGAATAGCGGCTTGTCGATCACGTACAGCTCCAGCTTTGCGATGAATGCGTCCGAATATCCCCGCAGGCGATAGTATTCCCGTTCCACCGGAGTGACGATTGCCCAGACCGCCGCACAGGTGAGGATCCCCGGCGGCAGCATGATCTCGACAAAGGCGGCGATGATTGAGCGGTGTGACGCGCCCTGCATATGGAGGAGGCGGAGCGTTTCGGCATGGGATGCGGCGTAGTCGATGAGGGACAGCGTGGTGATCGTAGCGAAGAAGGCGAAGAGGAGGGCGGAGAGAGAGCGATATAGGATACGCGTGCCCGCGCTCCGTCTTGCTGACGTTTCATTGGCAACCTCATGATTGACTACGGTTCTGATTTCATCCGTACCAAACAGATTGTAGATTTTCTTTTGGATCGTGGTGCTTTCCAAAGGATTGTCCAGCATTATGGTAAAGCCTGTCAATGGCTTTTGTGCGTCTATCTCCGCGAGATCCTCCTCCCGGAAAAAGAGATGGACCGTTTGTGCTTCCTGTGCTGCCCTGGAATCCTTCTCCTCCTGGCTGAGTGCCTCGTCCGTCGTCGTCTGCGGCGCGTATTTTCGGTATTCCTCCTCTGTCAGTATTTTTACAACCTCCAATTCTATGGTGTCGTCGCTCATCGCCCAAAGCGTCAGACGCTCCCCCACCGGATAGACAAGCGTCTCCCAGCTGCGTGTATCCGTTTCCTCATCCAACGCGCGGTATAGAATGTTCTCGCTGTACACCGCGACAGGATACACATTTTCTCCGCGCCCATCGGTTTCTTCCGCGTATGGAATGACGTTGTCCGGTGCGATCTGCATATCCGCGTAATACCCGGAGTACGCCCGCTCATTCATACGCATAGTAAAGGTCGCTCTTTCATCCAAAACCAGGTTTACAATGCGCGAAACATACTTTGGAACGATTTCCGATATGCCCGGAATTTCATTCAGAAATTGCAGCTTCTGCATGTTCCAATTTTCATAATGCTTCAAAGATACGGAAATTCCTTCTTCGCCAAACACCTCCACACTCTTTTCGGAGGATGCCTGTATTTTCAGAAGGAGAGAGGACGCTGTCAGAAGCGCAAGCGCAAGGAGCATGGTGCCGCATATCCGCATGGTGTTTGCACGCAAAAAGGTTCGTCTCAATATCGTTGTTGGCATTTTGGCGGCATGAATCCTTGGATGCCGTCTGATTCGCCATGCACCGAGCCGTTTGCGCGCGTCTCTCCGGCATAGGAAAAGGGTGTACACGAGACACACTGCCGCGGAAAGCAACAGCAGAATGAGAATCAACAGCACAAGCTGCTTGGGGTCCAGATCGAACCGTACCCACGCTATTGTAGTCAGATCGTTCAACGCAACGTCCGGGGTATACAGATAGAAATAGGACTGGATCAGCGTGTAGATAAAGCAAACGGAGGCACCGAGGGATACGGCGGATGCGGTGATCTGCGAAAGCATGGTTTCCGCAAAGAGGAGCCATCCGAGCTGTATAGGTGTCGCGCCGATAAACGATAGCTTTTGCGTTTCCGCCTCTCTTTTTTTCCAGTAAAAGAGGAGAAACACGGCTTGCAGCAGTCCGGAAAACAGAACGACCGCGATCCACGCGGCGTCCGGAAAGGTGGACCGCGTGGTATCAAAGCCCTGGTCGTCCATAAAATCCACGGTCAGCTCCGGACGTCCCGTGTTTACGACGATCAGCTGCAGCTCCGTCTGCAGTTCTCCGCCGACCGCGCGTCCGTCCTCCCACCGCACCGGATTGTCCGCTGTGCGATCCACGTATAAATAGCCATTATCCCAAACGGGAACGCCGCCCGTCAGCTCTGTAAACAGTTCTTCATCCCCCGCGACGGCGTTCTGGATCCAGAAATTGTGACCGCCATGGGAAAAATGGTAGTTGCTGTCTCTCCACCCGCGGAGCGTACTCGTGTCATAGATCGACATGCACAGCGGCAAAGCAATCGCGCACGCCAACAGCAGCACCAGCAGCACATGCGCCCGCCACACCCGGGTGAGGGAGCGACGTAGGTAGAGGAAATATTGCATAAGATACCGTTCCTTTCTGTATCTGTGGGGGGATTTGTGGATGGATTCACCCCCGGTCGAGCTGTCTTTATCGAAAGTATACCATACAAATTGCGTGCCGTCAATGAATTTTTCGTTATCGCAGACGTATTTCGCCCGTTTGCACAACTCCACACCGCTTTGTTTGTATAAAATAACCAATACAGCTTCCGCGGGTGCGCACAAATCCGTCCAACAAAAAAACCGGCCTCTCGCGGGGTCGGTTTTTCCATAATATTCCTTTGTATATCGCGGGACCGGTCACATCATCGAGAGAACCTGCGCGAGGGCTGCCTCCACGCCGGCTTTCTTCTCGATATTCTTTGCGAGCTTTGCCTTTTCCGCGTCCACGACATTCTGCGGCGCGCGGGCGACGAAGCTCTCATTGGCAAGCTTGCCCTCAGCACGTGCGATTTCCTTTTCGACATTGGCGAGTTCTCCTTCGAGACGCTTCTTCTCGGCGGCGAAATCGATCATATCGGCGAGGGGGATATAGACGACGGCGTCGGCGGTAACGATCTGCACGGCGTTTTCGCTTTCCACCTCTGTTCCGGCGGGGACGACGGTCACGCTGCTTGCGGAGGCGAGGCGGCTGAAATACGCTTCGGCATGGGCAAACGCGGCGGGATCCTTGGCGACGATGGTGCAGTGCGCCTTACGCGACGGGACAACGCCCATCTCGGCACGGCGGGTACGGATGGCGCGGATCGCTTCGATGACCTTTTCCATACCGGCAGCCGCCTCGGGGAACGTCAGTCCCTCGTCGTATTCCGGGAACGGCTTGACCATGATATATCCGTCCTCTCCGGGGAGTCCCTGGTAGATCTCTTCGGTGATGAACGGCATGAACGGATGGAGCAGCTTGAGCGTTTCGCGCAGGACATAGGCGAGGACGTTCTGTGCGGTCTTGGAGCGTTCCGCGTCGTCGCCGGAGACCGCGGACTTGGCAAGCTCGATGTACCAGTCGCAGTACACGTCCCAGACGAAGTCGTACAGGCAGGACAGGGCGATGCCGACCTCATACCGTTCGATATTTGTGGTGACGCTCTGTACGGTTTCTTCAAATTTCGTGAGGATCCACTGATCCGCGTCGGAGAGTGCGGCGGGGATCGGGGTATGGATCTCGTCGATGGTGAGGTTCATCATGACGAACCGTGCGGCGTTCCAGAGCTTATTTGCGAAATTGCGGGCGGCTTCGATCTTTTCATCGGAGAAGCGCATATCGTTTCCGGGGCTATTACCGGTTGCGAGGGCGAATCGGAGTGCGTCCGCGCCGTATTTATCGATGATCTCCAGCGGATCGATGCCGTTGCCGAGCGATTTGGACATTTTTCTGCCCTGTGCGTCGCGGACGAGTCCGTGGATGAGGACGGTATCGAAGGGAGCCTTGCCTGTATACTTGAGGCCGGAGAAGATCATGCGGGAGACCCAGAAGGTGATGATGTCGTAGCCGGTGACGAGGGTATTGGTGGGGTAATAGCGGGCGAGGTCTGCGGTATCGTGGGGCCAGCCCATGGTGGAGAAAGGCCAGAGGGCGGAGGAGAACCAGGTATCGAGGGTATCGGGGTCCTCCGTCATATGGCCGCCGCAGTGGGGGCAGGTATCCACGGGTTCGACGGAGACGGTGGTTTCGCCGCAGTCGTCGCAGTAGTAGGCGGGAATGCGGTGGCCCCACCAGAGCTGTCTGGAGATGCACCAGTCCTGTGTATTTTCCATCCAGTGGAAGTAATTTTTATCGAACCGTTCGGGGACGAAGCGGATATCGCCGTTGCGCACGGCATCGATGGCGGGGCCTGCGAGCGGCTCCATGCGGACGAACCACTGGAGGGAGACCATGGGTTCGATGGTGGTGCCGCAGCGGTAGCAGGTACCGACCTCGTGCTTGAGATCCTCGATTTCGCAGAGGAAGCCGCTGTCGCGCAGGTCATTCACGATGGCTTTACGCGCCTCATAGCGGTCCATACCGGCGTATTTCGGGTAATTGTCGGTGATTTTGGCGTCGGGGGTGAGGACGACCTCCATCGGCAGGTGGCATCTTCTGCCGACCTCGAAGTCGTTGGGGTCATGGGCGGGGGTGATCTTCACGCAGCCGGTTCCCTTATCGAGCTTGGCGTGTTCATCGGCGACGATGGGGATCCGTCTGCCCACGAGCGGCAGTGTGACGTACTTGCCGATGAGGTGCTTATAGCGTTCGTCGTTGGGGTTGACGGCGACTGCGGTATCGCCGAGCAGGGTTTCCGGGCGGGTGGTAGCGACCTCCACGAATCCACCGCCGCCCACGAGGGGATAGCGGATATGCCAGAAGTGGGAATCCTGCTCCGTATAATCGACCTCTGCGTTGGAGATGGAGGTTTTGCAGTGGGGGCACCAGTTGATGATCCGTTCGCCGCGGTAGATGAGTCCTTCGTCGTAGAGCTGCTTAAAGACCTTACGGACTGCTTCGCTGCACCCTTCGTCGAGGGTGAACCGTTCGCGGGACCAGTCGCAGGAGGAGCCCATTTTCTTGAGCTGGGAGATGATTCTGCCGCCGTACTGCTCCTTCCACTTCCATGCGCGTTCGAGGAATTTCTCTCTGCCGAGGTCCTCCTTGGTCAGGCCCTCCTTGCGCATGGCTTCGACGATCTTTGCCTCTGTGGCGATCGACGCGTGGTCGGTGCCGGGGAGCCAGAGGGTGGAGAAGCCCTTCATGCGTTTATACCGGGTGAGGATGTCCTGCAGGGTATTATCGAGGGCGTGGCCCATATGGAGCTGACCGGTGATATTCGGTGGCGGAATGACGATGGAGTAGCTGGGTTTCTTCGGGTCGGGATCGGGCTTGAACAGGTCATGCTGGCACCATTCGCCATAGATCCGGTCCTCAAACGACGCGGGATCATACGTCTTTGGCAATTCTTTTCTCATAATCTATAGGTTACCTTTCATTTAGGATGGGGAACGGGGGAACGAGGGGGAACGGTCGCTTTTGAAAAAGCTCCGCAAAACTTTTATATAGGGGATGGGATGGATATAGTTTGTGCAAGTCCGGGTGCGCACTAATGTTGCTCCGTCCAAGTCCGCAGGAGATCGTTCTGGGGCGGCTCCGGGGACGGATCCGCCGTCTATTTGGAGCGATTGCGGGATATAGTTTTTGGGGAACGGGGGGGGGGAGATGCAGTCTTACGTAATGAGGAAGGAAACGGTTTGTTTTTCTTCTTTTGGAAAACAAAAAAACGTCCGGATCCGGAAGATCAGGACGCTGGACACGCGGTACCACCCGACATTCGCCTGTGGAGAATACACGACAGGCGCACTCACTGCCGACGATGCCCTTATCGCAAAACGGAAACAACCGTGGGGGGAAAAATCGGCGCACTCGATAACGGGAGTACCCGGCTTTTCTTACGTATAAATGTTTTCGCGGCACTACGGGGGGGGATACACGAGGGC
>USGH01000072.1 GCA_900554225.1 uncultured Eubacteriales bacterium
CATCATGGATGAGCCAAACGCCGCGCTGGATCCCATCTCGGAGCGTGAGATTTACCGCCAGGTGTTCGACTCCATGACCGATAACGAGAGTCTGCTGCTCATCACACATCGGCTGGGAGCGGTGAAATATGTCGATCGGATTGTCGTGATGGAGAGGGGACATGTCATTGAGGAAGGAACCCATGAGGAACTGATGAAAAAGCACGGAACATACGCGAAAATGTACGCCGCGCAAGCAGAATGGTATGAGGAAAAATGATCCTGCGATCATGGGCATATGTCGTTTCTGTTGTGGTTTTTTCGCGACGTTCTTATGACACAAGAAACGACCGGGCTATCTTTTCGGATAGTCCGGTCGTTTTTGCGCAAGGTCAGAGCACATACTCGCTGATTCTGTCTTCCGTATGGATATACGTGTCTCCGTTTACGACGATAACGGCGTTTTCCTGCATAGCGTCTCGATCGTTGTCGGAATAATAATCGTTTTCGGCAAGGTTTTCGCTCCACTCGTATTGACGCAGCAGAACCACCTGCCCGTTTCGGTCGATATAGGTTTCTTCACAGGAATCGTTCTGCAAGAGGATACACTTTATCGTTTCAAATGTGCGGCCTCCTATCGTGACATTCCATACACCAAGCGTATACCGGACGTTTTCTGCGGCAATGGTATAGCTGTTTCCGGATGCTTCCGCCGCGTTTTCCTGTATGAGAATGGGGATTCCGAAAACGCGGTCGTTGCCGTTGACAAGCACGTCGTAGCATCGCACCTCAAAAAACGGCGCGGTCGATTTTTCAATGGATACGGCAGGCATTGCGGACGGAAAGCCGTGCGTATGGTCTTTTCTTGGCATGGTTTTTCTTCCTTTCTCAAACATCTGAATGGTTTCGGGGGAACACATGGAACGAAATTGATTTCTTGCGTAATGCAGACGGCTTTTTTACGGTTCCGAGAGGGATATCGAGCTGTCGCGCAATATCCTCCTGCGACAGATTCCGGAAGAAAAACAGGTATAAAATCTGCCTTTCCTTGTCGCCGAGAGATTCCATGGTCTCGCATACAATACTGTGTGCTGTATTACTGCCAATTCCAACTTCGACACGCAGAGCGGATTCGGACAGTGCATCCAGGGAAATATCCGGCTCCGTCGCTTTCAACCGGTAATAGTCCATGCATTTGTGCCGGGCAATGCCGATCAGCCACGCCTTGAAAGCCGCGGGGCTATGCAGCGTGTCAAATTTCAGCGTGGCGGTAAGGCATACATCCTGAATGATATCTTCCGCGTCCTGCCTGTTCTGAATTTTGAAATGTACATAGCGCTGAAGCGGGATCAGATTCTCTTGCAGTAGCTTTTCCAATACATCCACATGAGCACCTCCTTTGCATATGGCGTTGAAATCGATTTCACTTATATAGTCGGGAAGAAACCGCGAAAGGTTCAAATGATATGAAAAAATTATAGCATAAAAAATCTGGCGGTGCAATCGTCAGACCGCGTCCCCCGGAATGTTCCAAATTCTGCCACACATGTATTTTCCAATTTCATTCCGGCTTTCTCTTGCAAAACAGGGAAGAATCTGGCATAATATAGATATCCAAACATCACGCGGCGTGATAGGACAATACGGATCCGTAACGGATACGCAGAATCTCTGTGGATCGGTTCGATGTCACGGCGCAGGATTTCAACAAATACTTTGAGGTGTGCAAGATGACGTATACGCGGCATTACAATTCTCCGCTTGGCGGGATTCTTCTGGCGGCGGATGAAACCGTATTGACAGGACTTTGGTTCGAGTGGCAAAAATACTTTCCCCATGACCTGCAAGCGGCGCGTACGGAAGCAGAAACGCCGATACTCGCGGAGGCGGCGCGTTGGCTTGATGTTTACTTCCGCGGAGAAGAACCGGATTTTCTGCCGCCGCTGCATCCTATTGGCTCTCCGTTCCGACAGGAGGTATGGAATATCCTTTTGCGGATCCCATATGGAAAAACTGTCACATACGGCGATATTGCCAGACAGCTTGCGAAAAAGAGAGGGCTTGAAACGCTGTCCGCGCAGGCGGTCGGAGGTGCTGTCGGGCATAATGCGGTTTCGATCCTCATCCCGTGCCATCGTGTGGTCGGGACAAACGGAAGCCTGACAGGATACGCGGGCGGTATGGACAGGAAAATCAAACTGCTTACGCTGGAACGCGCCGATATGAGCCGGCTATTCATTCCGAAAATGGGTACGGCATTATAATAGGAGTGGAAGTGTGCAACCCTTCCATCGATCTTGCGTTTCTTGCCTCTGTATGTATCAACGACGGGATTACAAAAATCTCACGCGTTTTTGAAAATTTCCTATTGTGCGGCATCGCGCACGCGCGCATTTTCGAAATGTACCTATAATACGCAATCGACGGCCGGTTTGCAACAGCGGTGTGAAAATTTCCGGAAAAATCCGTTTTCGTAAAATCCATACGTTCTGAAAGAGTCGCGTTTATAGGTTGGGAACAAATTTCCGGATAATTTTCATCTGATTGGATACTGAAGATGTGTATTTTGCATCTGTAACGCCATATTTGCAACGATTTTTTCTGCATTCCAGATATTGACAAACATGCGGGAGTGTGGTATACTACCATGCAGTTAGTAACCGCTAACCAAAACAACGATTCAAGTGAAATTACGGATGTGCTGGTAATACGAGTTTTATGCCATTAATGGCCTTATGTATAACTGTTTGGAGCGTAAAAATACATTGCGTCAGTACTCCCTCGCTTTGGATGCATGTTGCTTTTGCACAAGAGTTAGCAAAAACTAACCATAAAACCATTGAACCCGCTGCGCGTGAACAGATCAGCACCACAGCAGCAAAAAGGAGAACTCTATGAATTTTAAGAAACCCCTGCAAGCCATTCTTTGCGCCGCACTGCTTACCGGTGCTTTACCGATCGTCAGCGCAGCGGCAGAAAGTGATGTTGTTTACGGAACGATGCAGATCCCGTACAGCGATTTCTATGCCGCTGAAGGTGTAGCGTCTGATGTGGACGCCGTTTCTTCCGCGACTACCTCCAAGTGGAAAAACGAAAATCTGACCGCCGGTACATACAGTGCGGAGGGCGAGAACGGCGGTGGTACGATCTTTGGCGTTGTGTATCCGGTCGCGATCTCCAAAGAAGCTCTGAGCGAGCTCGGTGAGAACAACTATGGATTTACAGAACTCGATTCCGTTCCGGCCGCGTACAAGGAAGTGACCGTTGACAATGGCGCGGTGTCCTTCTCGGCGGTAAAGGGAGCGACCGCGGCGATTGACGGCGTAACAGCTACCATCACCACGGACACCAGATATGGCGATTACTGCATCGACGCGGCTGTGAACAACGCCAACGGCACATCCGATGTGGGTAGAATTTACGGCGTGATCCTGCACACCGAAAACGGCGACGCGTACGGTATGCGTCATCTGGAAAACATCTGGCGTGATGAGATCGCCTGGTCTTCCGGATTTGTGACCAGCGAACCCCACGGCAATACGCTCGCGTATGAAGATTATGTTTCCCTCGTCGGACAGACCGTTACCGAGATCACATACATCACCGATTCCGGCTATCATACACTGGCTACGAACCTGTATGTTCCGGTGAAATTCGAGAACATCCTGACCGTTTCCGATTCCGCCATCACCGGTTCCGAGACCGCTGTTTCCATCGCCGGCTTCCCGGAGGATTACAGCAAGGAATACAATGTGGATGGTCTGAACTGCACCATTACCGACACTTCGATCGCTTATCAGGACGCGCTTGCGGGCAGCTATACCCTTCTCGTACATGACGCCGCCGGTAAATACGCGGACGTAAAAGCTACCTTTACGCTGACCACGGACGCTATGCCCGCCGCGGTTTCCGGCACAGGACTTGTGAAAGCGGACGGCGCCTCGGACGCTGATTACGCGAACTTCTTAAAGAAAATCTCCTCTGTTACGGTCGGTGAAAACACGTACGCGGCTTCCGGCAAGAGAGGCGTGAAGATCATTGGGGAAGACGGTTCCATCGATGCGGCCGCCGCTTCGAGGGACAACAAGGTATTCGCGGAAGACGGCACATACGCTGTAAGCGTAGCCACGACCGGCTATACGGCATCGCTGGATTTCACGGTTACGGTAAGTAACGCGGCGATCACCTCTGTTTCGGCGGCAGAAGCCACGGTTGTGGAGACTCCCGCACAGGCTGAAGCGGAAACGACTACCACTGCACAGAATGAGGTTGTGACCGCTCCGCAGACCGCGGATAACATGGGCCTCCTGCTCGCTGCTGTGCTCATGACCGGTGCAGCGGGACTTGGCCTGACCTTCCGTAAGAAAAAGAACTAAGCCCGTGCAGCTGTAGCTGTTGCAGCCGGTATGAAGACCCGATCTCCGGTCTTGATGCCGGCTGTTATACTGTTTATGATATAGGAGTGTCTATGTTATTCCTTCTCGCCTTACTTTTAGCGGTTCTTTTTTCCTTTGTCTGCCGGAAAGCGCTGAAAAAGCACGCGGTTCTTTTCTATATCGCGGCGGCGGCTGTTTCCGTCGCGGTGGCTGTGTGGGATTTTCACGGCGTACCGGCTCCCATGCAGAATTATGTCATCGGTCTGTTCAGCCGGGGCGCGTTTGCGACGGGATTGTGGTGCGTGGTGATGTGGATAGGCGCGCTGCCGAATGGTTCCGCAATGATGAAAGCGCTGATGCCTGTCCGCGGAGAATTGTCCATCTTTGCCGCGAACCTCACACTGGGACACAACTTTGGATTTGGGAAAACGTATTTTGTCAGGATGTTTACAAACCCCGGCAGTATGAAACCCACGCAGTTGACCGCCGGGATCCTTTCTCTGGTAATGCTGGCCATTATGATCCCGCTGACGATTCTTTCGATCCCGTCGGTCCGCAAAAAGATGACCGCGAAACGCTGGAAAAAGATACAGCGGACCGCCTATCTGTTCTACGCGCTGATCTATCTGCACGTTATGATCCTTTTCCTGCCCTCCGCACAGAACGGCAAAGTGCTGTATCAGGTCAGCGTGATCGTGTACAGCCTTGTGTTCCTCGGGTACGCGGCCTGCCGGATCCGGAAAGCGATCATCAGAAAAAAGCCGGAGAAGAAAAAGCGCGTCCTTTGCCTCAGCATTGCGGGTGTCGTGTGTGGCATGATTTTCGTGCTCGTATTGCTGCTGCCGAAAGGAACGGAAGAGAACATTCCCGTGGTGGATACCGATACGGAGTCCACAGAGATTTCGGAAGAATCCTACGCTTCGGTGAATGATACCGCTGAAACGGACGAGGATACGAAAACAGGCGAGGAAACAGAAAAAGTACAGCGATACAAGGATGGTACCTATACGGCAACCGCGTATGGCTATGACGGAGATATTACGGTAAGCGTCATCATTGTGGAGGACGTGATTACGGCAATTACAGCGCAATCCGCTGAGGAAGACCCGTGGTACTTCGAGCAGGCGGAGAAGCCGGTCATCGAAGCGATCCTCGCGGGACAGGCTACAGAGGTTGACGCCGTATCGGGCGCGACATATAGTTCCAAAGGCATTATGCAGGCGGTGGAAAATGCGCTGGAGCAGGCAAAGAACGGTGACTGATGTGAAGACCACCCTGTGTATGCTTTTGACAGGCGTATTGCTTGTCTCCTGTGCGGCGCGCATGGATGTTCCGGCCGATCCCGTGTCCGCGGAACCAATACAGGCGACGGCGGATTTATTTGCCATGGATACATTTATGACGCTGAGGGCCTATGGCCCACAGGCGGATACGCTTTTGGACACAGCGAAAACGCGGATCACCGCCTTGGAGGGAACGCTGTCTGTCACAGATCCCGAAAGCGATGTGTGGACACTAAATCACGCGGCGGGGCAATGCGTACAGGTAAGCGAAGACACGGCCGCGATTCTTCGCGGCGCGGAGGAGATCAGCGAGATGACAAACGGCGCGCTGGATATTTCGGTATATCCGCTTGTCGCGGCATGGGGATTTACGACCGGTTCCTATCAGATCCCTGACGCGGAAACGATCGCGGAACTCCTGCCGCTGGTGGATTACACGCAGATCGATCTGGACGGACAGAACGTAACGCTTCCGGACGGGATGCAGATCGATCTCGGCGCCGTCGCCAAAGGATATACCGGCGATGTAATCGCTGACCTTTTGCGGGAGGGCGGCGTTACCTCCGCGCTTCTGAATCTCGGCGGAAATGTACATACCATAGGAACAAAGCAGGATGGCACACCATGGAAGATCGCGATCGCCAATCCGTTTGCGCCCGAAACCAATCTGCTGCATCTGGAAATTGCCGACGCGGTGGTGATCACGTCCGGCAACTATGAGCGGTATTTTATCGGCGAGGACGGCAATCGCTACTGTCACATTCTCGACAGCGAAACCGGATATCCCGCCGACAACGGGATCGTTTCCATGACGATTGTCGGGGAAAGCGGACTGACCTGCGACGCTCTCTCCACGGCGCTGTACGTCTGTGGGGCAGAGCGCGCCGTGCAGCTATGGCGCGATGTGGGAGGATTTGAAATGATCTATGTGACCGATGACGGAACGATATATCTGACGGAAGGATTGGCAGACCGGTATACAAATGTAAGCGGTCTGCCGCTGGAGATCGTGCCTTATGCATCCTAATGCCAAAAAAGTTCTTGTGATCTTAGTGGTTCTTCTCGTGATCTGTGTGGGGATCGTATCGTATTTGACCGTGCAGGAGCCCGGCAATATCGTGGTGATCGTGCAGAACGGGGAAGTGATCGAAAGGCTGGATTTATCGAGAGAACCGGACCGCACGTTTACGATCGCAGCCGCGGATGGAGGTCAAAATACAATTTGTATGGAAAACGGTACGATCTATATGCTTTCCGCGGATTGTCCCGACCAGACCTGCGTGCATATGGGAGTACTACAGAATGAAGCGGCGCCGATCGTATGTCTCCCGCATAAGCTGCTCATCCGTTTCGGAGAGGCGGAAACAGAATCATGAATGCAAAAAAAGTAACGCAGCTGGCCCTGTTGTCGGCTGTCGCACTGATCATCTTCATTGTCGAATTGCGGATTCCCAATCTTGTCCCGATCCCGGGCGTCAAGCTGGGGCTGGCGAATATCGTCACCGTGTACGCGGTGTACCGCTATAGGCCTGTCGAGGTTTTCCTGATCGTCTTGGTGCGGATCGTTCTCGGCAGTATGTTCAGCGGAACGGCGCTGTCCTTTTTGTACAGCCTTGGCGGCGCTGTATGCTGTCTCTGCGGCATGCTCCTTCTCAAGCGGGTGATCCCCCTGTCCTGTCTGTGGCTATCCAGCCCGTGCGGCGCGGTGTTCCACAATATAGGACAGATCGTTGTAGCGATGCTTGTCATGCGAACGTCCGCGGTGCTCGTATATTTGCCGACGCTGATGATATCGGGTATTGTTGCGGGATTGTTCACCGGTGTGTGCGGACAGATTTTGGTGAGAAGAATTCCATAAGCGGAGATAAAGAAGGGACTGTTGCACGGACAGTTCCTTCTTCTGTATAGCTGTGAGAAACGGATTTGCTCTTTCCCGGTCACGACCATGGCGCAAACCGATACGGCGTACGTTTCTGCCATTCTCCCGATCCGCGATTTCAAAACGGGAAAACCGATTGACAGCACGCAAAAAATGTGGTATTCTAAGTACAGACCATGCGTGCTGTCGCAGTATCTATGCGCAGAATAGCATAGCACCTACTCCCGCAAGGAGGACGAAATGCCATATAAAATCGCCATCTGTGACGACGAACCGCTCCATATTGAGAAAATCCGACGTATCCTTCAGGATGAAGAAACAGACGATTACACCAGTCCCGCGCTCCTTTGGCAGGCCATAGCCAACGGCAAGCGATACGATGTCCTGTTTCTGGACATTATGATGCCGGAAATGGATGGGATCTCTCTTGCCCGCGCGCTTCGTGAAAAGGATGTGGATATGCTCCTTGTCTTCATCACAAGCAAAATTGAATTTATGCAGACCGGTTATGAGGTCCGAGCGTTCCGGTATCTGTTGAAGGATCAGCTCGAAACGGGCTTGCCGAGAATCTGGAAAGATATTGAAAAGGAGCTGCTCTCTCGCGCGGACGCCTACTTCACTTATACATTTGAACGAAAGACATATCGTTATCCCTGCCGCGATATTTTGTATTTTGAAAGCAATCTGCGCCGCCTCATCCTGCACACCAACCGGGAGACAGCCGTTTTATACGGCAAGCTGGACGATTTATCGAAAAAATATCCGCTGTTTGTCCGCATACACAAGAGCTATCTTGTCAACCGCCGCCACATTCGCGTAATTTCCGCGGGGACGGTCGTATTGTCAAACGGAGATATTTTGCCCATCAGCCGCAAATACGCGGATTCGTTGGAGGAGCTGCGATGATCCTCTGTATCAGCCTTGTTATCGATATGGTTTTGCTTACCCTGAAGGCTGTCCGCAAGCGAAATCCCACGGAATGTCTGCGCTTCTTGTCTATGTCCATGATCGTCAATGCCATCGCGTATTATATGCTCCTCGGGTTGACAAGGACGTTCGGATATAGTCTTCTGCTTGCGCTGGTCTGCTGTGCGGCCGCGAAAATTTTCGTTGTCTGGTTCTATCTCCAAGCCGCGGAGGGGAAAGGACAGAATATACCTGCCTATCTTCTGACCATTCTGCTGTCTCTCTGTCCGCACGCGGACCCGATTCCCGGTCTCATCAGCGAAGCGATTCTGCTCGTTTACGTCGTATACAGGGAACGCCGTGAAAAGGCAGAGCCCACAGAATCGCCGGACACCCACATACGGAAAGAGAGCGACATATACTTAAAAACCATCGAGGAGAGCTACCGCAAGAACCGCGCCCTCATGCACGACTTGAAGAACCACATCATTGTCCTGCGTTCCCTTGCGGAGCGGAAGGAATACGACAGGCTGCTTGCCTATACGGATTCCATGGCGGATGCGGTATCCGAAAATCTGTTTCCGGTACATTCCGGGAATATCGTTCTGGACGCGCTTCTGGCGGACAAATATCACATCGCGCGCCGGAACGGAATATTTGTGGAATTCCAGACGGTGTGTTACAACGCCGATCTGGACAGCGGGGATCTATGCACCGTCATCGGCAATTTGCTGGACAACGCCATCGCGGAAAACCTCCGGGAACAAAATCCGGAAGCGCGGTACATTTCCGTAGTCATCCGCTCTGCCGACGACGATGTGACGATCCGGATCCGGAATCCGCTGTTTCATGTATTGAAGGTACAAAATGGTCTTCCGGCAAGCGACAAACCGGACTTAGAGCACCATGGCATCGGACTGAAAAATGTCCGCAGAGTCTGCGACAAGTATCACGGTACCCTGCTTTGGGAGGATACGGACGGGACTTTCACGGCTACCGCCAGACTGAAAATGACATGAAACCCGTAAATTCTTACATGGAGCGGAAACACAAAAGAAAATATGATATACTGAACGCTGTCAGGAGGTATGTTTTATGGAAACCAAACGGGAACATGTACTCCAGAACAGCGTTTTTGCTTTAAGAACCGTTTTTCATTACGCGCCGGTCATTGCGTGCGTATACGCGGTATTCGCGCTGACCAGCTCTGTGTTTACGGTCGTGCAGATCCTGTTTCTGGAAAAACTGGTGAATCAGGTGACGGCGTATATTGCCTCTCCCGCAGACAGTCATGCGGTCTTTCTCTGGGGAGTGCTGTATGTCGCCTCTCTCATCGCGGCACAGCTGTATCAGTTTTCCCTCGGCAAATTGGAGCGCCACCTGCACCGGAAGCTGACGAAATCCCTCTCGCCCGCTATCATAGACAAATTCTCCAAAATCGCCTATTCCTACTTTGAAAACGCGGAATGCAAGGACACCATGTCCCGCATGACCGCCGATCCGCAGCAGATGATCCATAGTACATTCCTTTCTGTGCTCTCCTGTGTCAGTCAGGTGATGCAGCTTGTCGGTATCCTCGGCGTGTTTTTCCGCGCGTCTTTCTGGATCGGAATGGGCGCGGCGCTGATCGGTATTCCCATGTCCATTCTTGATCTGCGTGCCACGGATAAGCAACAGCGTCTCTTACGGGAAGCCACCATGGACCAGCGTATGGGGGAGTACCAGCAGGGACTATTCGCAAACAAGCATTCGGCGTATGAGATCAAGATTTTCCGCGCGAAAGAACATATCCTCGATATGTGGTACGAAACAATGCGGAAAATTTTCAGTCGTTATGTCCGCGTCACAAACGTCCTTCTGCGGACGCAGGGGATCGTTTCTCTCCTGAAAATCACCTATACCGCCTTTGCTGTCGTGACCCTTGTACTCGGCTTTCTGTCCGGAAAAATCGAGCTCGGCGTTCTTGTATCGATCCTGAGTTCTATCGGGAGCCTGTTCTCCATTCTGGGAGCGGCGTCTTACTCTCTCTCCGCACTCGGCGCGAGAACGTATGAGATCGGTTACTACAAGGAGTTTCTCGGCTTTGCGGAGCAGGAGCGCGGCACGGAACACCTGGCCTCCGCGTGCGATATTGTTTTTGAGAATGTGACCTTCCGTTATCCGGGAACGGAGCGCGATATTCTCCACAATCTCAGCTTCCATATCCGGTCGGGCGAAAAGGTCGCGCTGGTTGGCGTGAACGGTGCGGGAAAATCCACCATCGTGAAGCTGCTCTGCGGACTGTATGTGCCGGACAGCGGGAGAATCACCATCGGCGGCAAGGACATAACAGCGTTGTCGACGGAGGCTTTGCACAAGGTGATCGCCGTGGTGTTC
>USGH01000073.1 GCA_900554225.1 uncultured Eubacteriales bacterium
TCAGCACCTCACCGGTCAGTTCCGTGGCGTTCCAGTCTACGTCGTTCCAGACCACGTCCTCCGCCGCAAACGCCAGCACCGTGAATTTCCTGCCGCCGAGATCCGTGCCGCCCGGAACCTCCGCTGCGTAGCGCACCGTTTCCGGCTCCGTTTCGACAGGAGTGGTGTCCGTCTCGCTTTCCGATTCCGTGCCGGCGGTTTCGGCGGGATCCTTCGGGTTGGCGCAGGACGCCAGTGTGCCGGATGCGAGGATCAATGCCAGAAGCAAAGAGATCATTTTTCTGTTCATGGTAGACTCCTTCTATTTTATAGAATTTGTGGGCAACATACAGTATGGCGCGCGCCGCGGATCAGTATGCGAGGTCTTTTACCTTCTCCATCAGATCGGTGATCGTCTTTTCAAGAGACTGTGCTTTTTTCTCCGCTGTGGAGACGTAGTTGTTCTTCTTGGACGTGTAAATCCCGTTGTACAGGCTTGCAAATCCGCTGCCCCAGGTGAAATCGACCGCCCAGTCGTAGGACTTCGAGCCGAATATGATGTCGAGCATCTCCACCGAATCCGCGTCGCGCACCAGCTTCGCCGAGAGGGATACCGCGTATAACGCCTGCCGTACCGTGTCGGTCGAATAGCCGGACAACACCTCTAAAATCACGCCTGTCCGCTCCGGATCGCCGTTTGTCATCGGTACCGCATAGGCCGTCGTCCAGCCATTCGAGATGTATTCGCCGTAGCTCTCCTGCGCTTCATCGTATTTCGGCATCGGAATGATCCCAAAATCGCTCGTCATTTCGCGCAGCTGATTGACAAACGCCAGCATATCCCCATAGAACAGCGCGTGACCGGCTGCAAAATCCGCTGCCTTGCCCGTGTAGGTCATCTTATTCTCCACCATCGCGTTGTAGAGCTTGTCGATCGCGCCGATCTGCCGTTCGTCTAAGATCCGCAGCCGGAGATTGCCCGCCTCGTCGATGTCGATGGACTTTTCTCCCATTGCGTACATCCAGTGCTTCACATGGTCGTTCTGCTCCAGATGCCCGACAACATCGTCCTCTACGGTGTACTTGCCGTCGCCGTTCACGTCCGTTTTGACCGCGTTTGCCATCTCCAGCATCCGGTCGATCGTCCACGTTCCCTCCTTGACCAGCGTGTAGGGATACGCCAGCCCGTGATCGTCACAGAGGGACATACTGAAAAAGACCGCTTCCACGGCATAATCGTCCACGAAATTGATGTCCCCGGCGATCCAGTACAGGCGGTCGCCGAACAGGGTGAAGTCGTCCACGATGTTCTTGTCCCACCACGGATGCTCTACGTTCAATGTGGAGATCGCGCGCAGATTCTGTAGATCGCCGTTTTGCAGCGAGGTACCGAGAAAATCCATCCGGTTGATGACCGCGTCGTATTCGTCACTGCCCGCTGCGGTCCCCGCCTTGAGCATGGATGTGATCCCGCTTGTGTCCCCCGTTGACCAGATCGGCGTGACCTTGATGGAGAGCAGATCCTCCGCCATTGCGTTGCGCTGATAGATCGCGTCGTTCATGAGATCGCCGTTCAATTCCTCCGCGTACACCTCGTTGAGATTGGCCTGGATGTGGTAGTAGAAGTGTTCGCCGGGGCCGGGAGAGAGAATGCGGTATTCGTATCCGCCGTAGTCGTAGCCGCTGTACGTTGACGTGACCTGCATGGCGACCGTGGGTTCCGCCTCGGTTTCCGTTTCGGATTCCGTCACAGCATCGGCGTTTGTGCCTTCGATCGGTTCCGTTGACGGATCGTTCTGCCCGGCAGCGCAGCCGGAGAGGAGCATAGCGGCAAGGATGAGACAGCACATGCGTTTTTTCATGATCGGATTCTCCTGGATTTGTGGTTTGTATTTATTATATGAGAATACGCCGGCAAAGTCAAGGAGAACATGGAAAGATTTACAATAACTAATATTACGTTATTTCATATGCGCCGTGTCCGATTTCCCATGTTCCATCGGAATTTCCCGTATGTATCGCGATACGGCTGCATACAATGGTGGTGCAGGCGATTCTCACGTGCTTCGGGATCGCCGCACCATAACCGCCGGGGAAGCTCTGTCCGTACCGTTTTTGCGGACAGGCAATCGGCGGTTTTTTCTGTGCGTCCCTATAGAAGCCCGGCAGTTGCGTCTGCAAAACACCTTTGTAGGCATACACGCTTGACGGAGCGCGGCTTTCCTATTATAATATAGGGGAATGATTTTTTGCAGCCGAGGTGATCCTTTGAAAAAGCCTGTTCCCGATTATCTTCCGTTCGACAATACGGATTTGCGCCGCCTGATCCTGCCGCTCATCATCGAACAGACCCTTGCCATGCTCATGGGCGTGATCGATACCATGCAGGTGTCCTATGTCGGCGAGGCAGCGGTGTCCGGCGTGGCACTGGTCGATATGCTCAACGTGCTGTTTATCAATATTTTCTCCGCGCTTGCCACGGGCGGTGCCGTCGTCGCCAGTCAATATATCGGTGCCGGAAAATCCCACGAGGCAAAAAACGCCTCTCTTGGCCTCCAGTGCATCCTCTTTGTCTCGTCCCTTGTCCTCATGGGCGTGATTCTCGGCTTCGATACGCAGCTCATGCACCTTTTATTCGGCACCGTAGAAGCGGACGTGTGGAACGCGTCGCTTACGTATCTGCACGTCACCGCGATCTCGTTCCCGTTTATCGCCCTGTACAACGGTGCGGCTGCCGTATTCCGTTCGATGGGCAACTCGAAAATTTCCATGGTCTCCTCTCTCATCGTGAACGTACTGAATCTGGGCGGCAACTCGCTCATGATCTACCTGCTCCACTGGGGGGTATTCGGCGCGGCTTTATCGACGGTGATCGCCCGGTTTGTCGCGATGGTGTGGCTCTTATGGCGGCTCGGCGATGAGAAATTGCCCCTGCACATCCCGTATAAACAGTTTTTTACCGGGCGGGAGAAGCCGCGCCTCTCCATTATGCGCCGGATTTTAGCGGTCGGATTGCCCGGAAGCCTCGAAAACGGCACGTTTCAGCTGGGACGTGTGCTGGTGGTCTCCATCATCTCCACATTCGGAACCGCGCAGATCGCAGCAAATTCCGTGGCAAACAACCTCGACTCCTTTGGCGTACTCTCCGGGATGGCATTCAATCTGGCGGTCATCACCGTGGTCGGACAATGCTGCGGTGCCGGGCGGTTTGATTCCGCGGAATACTATATCCGGAAGCTGATGCGCTGGTCGTGGATCATCATGGCGGGCGTGAATGTGGTGCTGTTTGCGCTGCTTGTACCGATCATGCACCTGTACAACATCTCCCAGGAGGCAAAGGAGCTGGCGATACTCCTCGTGATCCTCCACAACGGCACGGGTATCTTCCTCTGGACGCCGGCGTTTGTCCTTCCGAACGCGATGAAGGCAGCCGGGGACGCACGGTTTGTGATGATCACGGCGATCGTGTCGATGATGTGCTGCCGGGTCGCGATGGCGTATGTGCTGGGCATTCGGTTCGGCATGGGTGCGGTCGGTGTCTGGATCGCCATGATTCTCGACTGGATCTGCCGCATCCTTGCGTTTGCCCTGCGGTACCGGAGCGGCAAGTGGCAAAAAAAGGTGATCTGAGCGGCGAGGTTCGTGAATTTTCGGAAAATTTGCCGGAAAACGTAGACGAATCGTGTTTTTTATGGTATACTGAACATAACGATCCCGAAACGGGAGAACAGAAAGGATATACTGCAATGAAAGCATACGGCAAGAAGGTCTGGCTGATCCCAGACACCTATCTCAACCTTGTTTCCAAGAATGAAAATTTGAGCCACGAGGCAATCTGCGTGATCAACACCTCCGATGTGGACGCGGAGATCAAGCTGACCCTGTTCTTTGAGGACAGAGAAGCGCGCACCGATTTCTCCTCCCAGTGCCCGGCGATGCGTACCCACCACATCCGTATGGACAAGCTGCGCAACGCAAACGGCGAACCGATTCCGCGCAACACGCCCTATGCGGTTCTTGTGGAATCGAACACACCGATCGTGTGCCAGTATTCGCGTCTCGACACCAGTGCGGCGGAAATGGCTCTGATGACGACGATCGCATATCCGGTGGAGGAATAACGGGGAAACGGTATGATCACCTATTTTGCCACGATTTCCTCGGCGGTTACGATCCGACCGGACAGCGCGACGTATCCGGAAAGGGAGCGCGGCACGGCACTGGCGAATGAACCGTTTGCCTTTCAGATCGCCATGCGCTCCGACGACGCGCGGTTCTGTCCCGTATCCGTGCAGGTGACGGGCGCCATACCCATGCGGGCGTATCGCGAGGAGTACATTCCCGTGACGCAGACGATGGCGGACACTCCGGGCGGGCTGTTCCCGGATCCGTTGTCCGCGCGTGAGGCGGCACCCGTGATCGACGAGATCCCAAACGGCAATCCGTGGACCGCCGGACTTTTTTATCGCGAACGCGACACGAAAACGACGCTCAACGTATCCCGCGCGTATACGACGGCATTGTGGATCGACTGCAATCCGCGCGGCGAGGAGCTCCCGGCGGGGGAATATCCGCTCACGATCCGGGTGCTCTCCCTCGACGACGGCACGGAGCTGTATCGCGCGGTCTTTCATCTGACGGTATACGACGCGCCACTGCCGGCGCACACGGCGTATTACACGAACTGGTTCCACTGCGACTGTCTCGCGGACACGTACACCGTTGTCGTATATTCCGAGCGGTTCTGGGAGATATTCGCGCAGTGGGTGAAAAACGCGGCAGAAAACGGCATGACGACCTTACTCCTGCCCGCGTTCACGCCTGCCTTCGACACCCCGGTCGGCACGGAGCGGATGAATGTGCAGCTGTGCGGGATTGCGGAGCACGCGGACGGCACGTGGGCATTTGATTTCACGCGGCTGCGGCGGTACATCGACATCGCGCGGGACTGCGGCATCCGGTATTTCGAGCACGCGCCGCTCTTTTCCCAATGGGGAGCCGCCCACGCGCCGAACATTTACGTGGGGGACACGCTCCGATTCGGTTGGGACACGGACGCGGGCGGCGCGGAATACGGCGATTTCCTGCGGGCATATCTGTGCGCGTTCTTCCGGTTTGCGGACGAATGCGGGATCCGGGACAAAATGGTGTACCACATCTCCGACGAGCCGACGGAGCCGCAGCTTCCGGCATACAGGCGCGCGCTTTCCCAGGTGCGGGAGCTGCTGCGCGGGGAAGTGGTGATCGACGCGCTCGACAAGGTGGCGTTTTACCGGGACGGGATCGTCCAGACGCCGGTATGCGAGATCCGGATGGCGGAAGCGTTCGCGGGCGCGGTCTGGGGAGAGGAGATCCCGCCGCACAGTGCGATGGGGGACAGGCAATACTGGCTCTACTACACGGGCGGACCGAACGGCAATCTCCCGAACCGGGGACTCACGCAGCCCTATTGGAAGATCCGGGAGCTGGGGCTGATGCTGTACCGCTACGGCGCGAACGGATTTCTCCATTGGGGCTACAATTTCTACTACGACAGGCTGTCGCAGGGGTTGTTTTCCCCGATCACGGATCCGTGCGGGTACAAGCAGATGCCGGGACCGTCGTATCTCGTCTATCCGGCGATGGACGGCGGTGTGATGCCCTCGATCCGGGAGAAGGAGATGCGCGCGGCGTTCTGTGATCTGCGGGCGCTGTGGCTGGCGGAGGAACGATTTGGCAGAAACGCGGTGATGGCGTTCACGGAGAAGCGTCTCGGCACGGTGGATGTGCGTATGGAGATGGCGGCGGAGGCCTTATGGAATTGGCGGGACGCGCTGAACGAATGGATCGCCACGGGAGAAAATGAGCAATAAACCATAGAAATAGAGGTACAAACAAATGGCTGAAAAGAAAAATCTTACATTTGATTTATCGGGCAAGGTAGCGGTAGTGACCGGCGGCGGCGGTGTGCTGTGCTCCGGCTTCTCAAAGACCCTGGCGGCGGCCGGTGCGAAGGTAGCGGTATGCGATCTGCGCAAGGAGGCGGCACAGGCGGTTGCGGATGAGATCGTGGCTGCCGGCGGGGTGGCAATTGCGGTCGGGATGAACGTGCTGGATGCGGATTCCGTTCGTGCGGCACGGGATGAGATCGTATCATCTCTCGGCGACGTGGATCTGCTTCTGAACGGAGCGGGCGGCAACAATCCGAAGGGTTCGACGACGAAGGACAATCTGACGCCGGAGGATATGGAGGCACTGGAGAAGAACGGAACGATCGAGGGCGTCAAGACGTTCTTTGATCTGGATCCGGAGGGCATTTCGTTTGTGTTCAATCTGAACTTCCTCGGTACGCTGATCCCCACGCAGATTTTCGCGCGCGACATGGCAAAGCGGGGCGGCAATATCATCAACGTATCCTCGATGAACAGCTTCCGTCCCCTGACCCGGATCCCGGCGTACAGCGGTGCAAAGGCGGCGGTCTCGAACTTCACACAGTGGCTGGCGGTCCATTTCGCACCGGTCGGCATTCGTGTCAACGCGATCGCCCCCGGCTTCTTCCTCACCAACCAGAACCGGAATCTGCTCCTGAATGCGGATGGTTCCCTGAGCCCGCGCAGCGAAAAGATCCTCGGTCATACGCCGATGGGACGCTTTGGTGTGCCGGAGGATCTGGACGGCGTTCTTCTCTGGCTCGCCGACGACAAATTCTCCGCTTTCGTGGATGGTGTGGTCGTACCCGTAGACGGCGGATTCGCAGCCTACAGCGGCGTTTGATGGACGATGCCCTCTTTTCGCAGGGCTGCAAAAAATCCGAAAAGGAAAGAATAACCGATGAAGAAAATCATATGGAGCTGTCTTGTGCTTCTTTGCCTGCTGCTTGCGGTGACCGGATGCACAGGAGAGAAGATACGAGGCGATTTTGGCGGATCTCCGGTGTCGCTCATGCCGGAATACATTGGGGAACCGCTGGCAAACGATCCGAATCACACCTTCACAAAGGAGGAATTCAAGGTCACAGTGATCTTCAGCGATTCCTCGACGCGGGAGGTGACGGATTACAAGCTGACGCAGACCCGTGAAGAAGGGTGCTACGAGATCGTTGTGACCTGGAACGGTCTGGAGGGCGAACGGCTCATTCCGATGACGTATGACCCGAGCGCGGATCCGGATTACAAGGATCCGGCGGATCACGAAACGATTCCGGAGACGCTTCCGAGCGCAGAAACGGATCTCAGCACGGTATCCGCGGAAGAAGAGCCTGCGGCATAAAGCGCAATACGACAATACAGGGAGATCGTGGGAACAACGCAATCCGCAGACCTTCCTGTATTTTTATACATACCGAGTGAATGCGCACAGAGGCTGCCGGACAGCTACAAATGCCGTAAATGTGTGTTTGTTTCCGTGAAATTCACATCTGTCGCACGGAAAACACATAGACAACCACAGAAATTTGGCGAAACCGCTAAACGTAAGCCATACCGACACCCGCCTGTTTTCCTATCTGTGCATTGACAAAACGCGAAATTTGTATTATTATATATATGTACACTGCAATACTGTTATCATTGCACGTGCAGTATGTGAAAAAACGAAAAAACGCGGCTGAGTACGAGAGAAATCCAGTGCATTTTTGAAAAAATCCTCCAAAAATCACCGGTCTCCCGCCAAGGCGAACAACCGCATCGCCGTAGGGATAGGATGCATTGCCGCTGTTCCCGCTGGATACGACGACAGAAGCAGGACGGCACGACAGGCATAATCCGAAAACGTTTCCCGCGCATCGAAAGGAGCGGTCCGGCTCTCGGGCGTTCCTTCGATTTCAGAAAGAGTGGAAGTATGAATAAAATTACCATCATCGGCACAGGCAGCGTGGGCTCCACCATCGCGTACACGCTGACTGTCACAGGATTGGCGTCGGAAATCGTCATGATCGACCTCAACAACGAGCGCGCGGTCGGCGAGGCTCTGGACATCCAGCAAGGTACGCCGTTCTGCTCCTCCTGCTCCGTGTATGCCGGCTCCTATCGCGACACCGTCGGTTCCAATATCGTCATCATCACCTGCGGCATCGCGCGTAAACCCGGTCAGACACGGCTTGATCTTGCGCAGACCAACGTCAATATCATCAAAACGATCATTCCCGAAATCACCCGCTATGCACCGGACGCCAACTATATCATTGTGTCGAACCCGGTCGATATTCTGACCTATACGTTCTGCAAACGCTCCGGACTCATGGAAAACCAGATCATCGGCTCCGGCACCATCCTCGATACCGCCAGACTCCGCGCGCGTCTTTCCGAATACTACAAGATCAATCAGCAGAATGTCCATGCCTACGTGATGGGTGAGCATGGCGATACGTCGTTTGTGCCGTGGTCCGTCGCCAATATCTCCAATGTCCCGATGGAGGAGTGCCAGCACTCGATTCTGTCGATGGGCAGAGAGATCCCGCCGCTCGATTTTGCCGAGGTTGAACAGTATGTCCGTAAATCGGGCGCACGTGTGATCGAGAGAAAGGGGGCGACCTTCTATGCCGTCTCCGTCTCCGTCTGCCATATCTGCCAATGCCTCCTTTCCGGCATCGACACCACGATGACCGTTTCCACCATGATGCACGGCGAATACGGCATTTCCGATATTTGCCTGTCCATTCTGAACGTGGTCGGCAGCGAGGGCGCACACGGCAGGATCCTTCTGCCCCTTACCGATACCGAAATCAGCCAGCTCCATAAGAGTGCCGAAAGTCTGCAAGCCGTGATCGACGGTCTGGACATCTAAAAAGCTACCTTATAATAAGAGCATGAATACCAAGACAAACAAAGTTTTCTGAACCAAACATCCGAAAAGGATAAAATCATCAAGGTATTCTTCAATCTACGATAGCGCAGTAACAAACGATAAAAGCCAGCAAGCGATACAGGTCTGACAAAACAAGCTGTACAAGGTCGCGAACCAAACTGCCAATAAAAAATCTTCATAATCAGCGACCGAAAGCAGAAGCACCAACGCAGCTCCGACTTGCACAAACTGCATCCATTTCCAATTCCCATATAAAAGTTTTTGCCAGGCTTTTTTCAAAAAACCGCGTATCCCCCGTATCCCGTACTATATAAAAGGAGTGTTAATATATGGAATATCGCATTGAGCATGATTCGATGGGCGAGATGAAGGTTCCCGCCGATAAGCTGTGGGGTGCCCAGACCGAGCGCAGCCATGAGAATTTCGAGATCGGTGTCGGCATTGAAACGATGCCGCGCGAGATCACACACGCATTCGGCATTCTGAAGAAGGCGGCTGCCATCGCGAACCACACCTGTCGTCCCGAAAAGATGACGGACGAAAAGCTGGCTGCCATTTCTGCGGCGTGTGACGAGGTCATCGCAGGCAAGCTGAACGACCATTTCCCGCTCGTCGTATGGCAGACCGGCTCCGGTACACAGTCCAATATGAACGCAAACGAGGTCATTGCCGCAAGAGGCTCCCAGATCGCGGGTAAGGAAAAGCTCCTTCATCCGAACGACGACGTGAACATGAGCCAGTCCTCCAACGATACGTTCCCGACCGCCATGCACATCGCAGCCGTCATCGCCATCGAGGATAAGCTCATCCCCGCGGCGGAGGAACTCATCGCCACCTTCCGCAGACTGGAGAGCGAAAATGAGGACGTCGTCAAGAGCGGCAGAACCCACCTCCAGGACGCTACCCCAATCCGCTTCAGCCAGGAGATCTCCGGCTGGAGAGCAAGCTTGGAACGCGACGTGGAGCTCCTGCACCGTGCCCTCGAACCGCTCCACGAGCTGGCACTCGGCGGCACCGCTGTCGGCACCGGTCTGAACGCCCCCAAGGGCTTCGATACCGCCGTCGCAAAGGAAGTCTCGAACCTCACCGGCAAACCGTTTGTCACCGCCGCCAATAAATTCCACGCCCTCACCTCCAAGGATGAGCTTGTTTTCGCGCACGGCGCCGTCAAGGCAATGGCGTGCGATATGATGAAGATCGCGAACGACGTCCGTTGGCTGGCAAGCGGCCCGCGCGACGGTCTCGGTGAGATCCATATCCCCGAAAACGAACCCGGCTCGTCCATCATGCCCGGCAAGGTCAACCCGACCCAGTGCGAGGCGGTCACCATGGTCGCCGTGCAGGTCATGGGCAACGATGTAGCCGTCACCATGGCAGCGTCCCAGGGCAACTTTGAATTGAACGTCTTCATGCCCGTGTGCATTTACAATTTCCTGCAGTCCGCGCGCCTTCTTGCCGAAGCGATCACTTCCTTTAATAATAAGTGCGCAGTAGGCATCACCGCCAACCGGGACAAAATGCACCACAACCTCTACAACTCCCTCATGCTCGTCACCGCGCTCAACCCGTATATCGGCTATGAAAACGCGGCAAAGACAGCGAAAAAAGCATATCACGACAACATTTCCCTGAAAGAAGCGTGCGTAGAGCTCGGATTTTTGACCGCCGAGCGTTTTGACGAGGTCTTCCATCCCGAAGAAATGGCGTGACCCATATCGATCGGTACTGCGGAGAGACGGTGTAACAGCCGCCTCTCTATACCTATGTAAGGAGACACAAATCATGAAACTAACCTACTACCCCGGGTGTACGCTGAAGACGAAGGCGGTCGATCTGGATCGGTATGCGCGGGTCTGTGCGGAGAAGCTGGGGATCACGATGGAGGAGATCGAGGCGTGGCAGTGCTGCGGGGGTGTGTTTTCGACGGCAAGAGACGAGATCGCGTCGAAGCTGTCGGCGGTACGTGCGCTGCGGTACGCAAACGAACGCGGGCA
>USGH01000074.1 GCA_900554225.1 uncultured Eubacteriales bacterium
GCGAGATCATGCAGTCCGGGATTCTGGGAGATGTGTATGAAATCCGCAATACGGTGAACAGTTACCAGCGGCGCGACGACTGGCAGGCGGTCATCGAATGCGGCGGCGGACAGCTCAACAACTGGGGACCGCACATCATCGACCACTCCCTCCGTTTCTGCGGCGGCGATTACGTGAAGCTCTACTCCACCCTGAAGCATGTAGCGGCGGCAGGCGACTGCGAGGATCACATCAAGATCGTATTCACCGGTGTAAACGGCAGGATCGTCGATATGGAGATCTCCGGCGGCGTAGCACTTCCGACTCCGGAGTACCTGATCTACGGCTCCAAGGGCGCGATGGTTTCCGAGGGCGGCAAGTTCCATCTGCGGTATCTCGATCCCGCCGTCCGGCTCTCCCCGGTTGTCGCGGATCCCGAAACGCCGGGTTCCGGAAAGGGCTTTGGCAACAAGGAGCCGCTGACCTGGGTCGAAAAGGATGTTCCGATCGAGGGAGACGGCACCCCGCGGATCTGGGACGCGCTCTATGAATCGATCCGCAACGGCAAGAAATACCCCATCGGACTCGACCAGGCGACCAAGGTCATCGAGGTCATCGAAAAGGTCAAGGAAGGCACCATCTTCCAGAACCATCTGTAAAAAATCCGCTGCTTTCCGGTTGTTTTGCGCCAAAAGCCATCCATTTGAGCATTCCGGCGCAAAAAAGATGGATGCAGCACATCCTTAGAAAATACCATTTCCAAACGGAACAATCCCGTATCACGGTACGAAAAGAGGTAGTTTACAATGAAAATCGGCGCACAGCTTTATACGGCACACGATCTGACAAAGACCCTCGAGGGCTTCTCCGAAACCTTAAAAAGAGTCGCGGACATCGGCTACACCACCGTTCAGGTATCCGGCACCTGCGCATACGAACCGGAATGGCTCGCAGAAGAGCTGAAGAAAAACGGTCTGACCTGCGGCATCACCCACACACCCTTCGACAGAATGGTCTCCGACACGGACAAGGTCATCGCGGAGCACACCACCTTCGGCTGCGATTACATCGGTATCGGCGGCTTCTTCGGCGGTGTGGAGGGTATGCCCAAATTCATCGCGGACGCCACCCCCGTTGCGGAAAAGATGAAGGCTGCCGGGAAGATGTTCATGTACCACAACCATGCGTGGGAATACGAAAACAAATGCTCGGACGGCAGAACCGTGATGGAAAATCTCTCCGATGCGTTCCCGGCAGATCTCATGGGCTTCACGCTCGATGTGTACTGGTGCAAGTTCGGCGGCTACGATCCCCTCTCCGAGATCAAGCGGCTCTCCGGCAGACTTCCCTGCGTCCATCTGAAGGATATGCTCCTTGAGAACGGCGAAAAGAAGATGGCATGGGTCGGCGGCGGCAACACCATGGACTTTGAAGCGATCTGCAATGCCTTTATCGAAGCGGGCAGCAAGTATGCCTATGTCGAACAGGACGACTGCTACGGTGAGGATCCGCTCGTCTGCCTGAAGCGCAGCTACGACTATCTCCACTCCCTCGGTCTGCACTGATCCGCAAAAAAACGCTCCCTGTATCGTTTTCCGGTACAGGGAGTTTTGTTTTTTCGATTTTTACCGCATTTCCCGGTCTGCCTCAGCGAGCTTTTCGATGATGGAGAGATGCTGCGGACAGATATTCTCACACTGTCCGCACCCGACGCATCTGTCCGCGCCGCACTCCTTCTCGATCAGCTGCTTGTACGCGCCGCTGCCCTGCATGGAGCCATGTCCGTACAGGCTCAGGTCGTTCCAGATCGCGAAAATACGCGGGATGTCCACGCCGTTCGGACATGGCATACAGTACCGACAGCCCGTGCAGCCGATCTTGGTCCGACTGTTGTACGCGTCGCGCACCTTGTCGATGAGACATAGCTCCTCCTCTGTCATGTCGCCGACCTTGCACCGTTCGAAAATGTCGATGTTCTCCGCCGTCATCTCGGGATTCGTCATGCCGGAGAGGACCGTGGCGACCTCGGAAAAATTGCACAGCCAGCGGAACGCCCATTCCACGGGAGAGCGCTTGACGGGGAATGCGTCGTAGAGCGCCTGTACGTTGTCCGGTGCCTTGGCAAGCTTGCCGCCGAGCAGTCCCTCCATTACGACAACGGGCACACCCCGTTCTCCCGCCAGCTTTACACCGCGCAGTCCCGCCTGATTCTCCACATCCATGTAGTTGAACTGGAGCTGGCACATATCCCAGTCGTAGGAGGTCAGGATCTTTTCAAACACCTCATAACGGTCATGGAACGAGAAGCAGGCGTAGCGGATCCTGCCGGACGCCTTGGCGCGGTCTAAGAAATCGCACACGCCGAGAGACTCCATCTTCTTCCACGAATCGCCGTTGAGGGAATGGATGAGGTAGAAATCGATGTGATCCGTCTCCAGATTCCGGCATTGCTCGTCGAGGAGGCGATCCATATCCTCCGGCACATTGCACGCCCACGTCGGCAGCTTTGTCGCGAGGTATACCTTGTCGCGATACCCGTCGCGCAGCGCGTGTGCCACCGCCATTTCGTTCTTCTGACCGGAATACACATACGCCGTGTCGATGTAGTTTACGCCGTGGTCGATGGCGTAACGGATGGACGGTGTGGAGATCGATTCGTCCACAAACTCGCCGTCGTCCGTTTTCCGCATCGGGAAGCGCATACAGCCATACCCGAGCGCGGACACCGTGATCCCCAGCTTTTCGATCTTTCGCATTTGCATCTGTCGTATCCTCGCATTCTTTGGTGGATTTTTGTTCTATTGTACCGCATATCGGCGTGTTTTGTCAAGAGTCAGACGCATATTTTCTTCATTCTTTACATTTTTTTTAATAATCCTCTCACTGCCGTCCTTGTGGTGCATTTTTCCTGTATGTGCGCGGAAAAGCGGGAACTTTTCGGCACGTCAAACGTCTTATGGTATATACGATACAATAGAAGGAGGCTCTGGGGCATACGCGTTTTTTGTGTCAAAAGACCTGCCTGTACTTTTCGCGCAAACGACCTGCAATCAGAGTCTTTCCCAATGCCTTGCCGGCGTGTATACGCCAAAGGAGGATAGAAAGTGACCGATATGACATCCCGTACTCTGCCGGAGGGTACGATTCTGAGCGGCAGATACCTGCTTGGTGCGGTGCGAAAATCGTCCGACGCGGGAATCGCCTATACTGCCTTTGACCGGAAGCTGCGGATCCCGGCGGAGGTTTACGAATATTATCCGACCGACTGTGCCCTCCGGCAGCAAAACGGCGGGATCGCGGCAAAGCCCGGTATGGAAACGGTCTACCGCGACAAATGCAGACGACTGCGGGACAAGGGCAATCTCTGTCTCCACCAGCCGGAATCCGATGTGTACGACGTGCTGTCCATCAACGGCACCCTGTACTTCATCCATGCCGTCTCCTCGGAAAAAGCAGCGGATTTCTATGCCTATGGCGCGGAGACCGAAGAAAATCCGGCTGCATCCACTCCAGCTGCCAACCCGCATGACGCAGCATCCGAGCTGCCCGCGGAACCGGAGGACGACGAAAAGACCCGCACCGTGCGCGGACTGTTTCTGCACACCGATCCGGCAGACGATTCCCCCGCCACAGCCGAACCGCATGACGTGCCGCTCCCTCCGTATTCTGCCGCCGCACCGGACGCACCGGAAGACGCACCGACAGAAGCGGACACGTTCTCGCCAAGAGAGGATACAGCTCCTGCCGCGAACACCGTGGAGATCCCCGTTCGTGCAGCGGACAAACCGAACGCGGGAAAAGGCGCAGCCCCCCAGCTCTCCCCGGAGGACTCAGTCGCCGTGCTGCTCCGGGACAAGGGCGCATCGCAGAAAAAATCTGCCGGAGGTACCAAAGCGGCAGCCGCGCCAAAGACAGCAAAGCGGCACGAGACGGCAACGAAAGAAACCGTCCCCGCGCAGGAAATCGATCCGGGGGAAGCGGAAGAAGAGGCGGCGGAATCGTCCGGCACGAATCTGAAGCTGCTGTTTGCCATTTTGGTCGGCGGCATTCTGCTGCTTCTGCTCTGCTGCACGATCTTTCTCGTATCTCTCTCCCGGATCACAGGCGGCAATACGCACAACGGTTCTGTGCTGGGCGTACCGCTTTCGGAGGTGGCAGACGTTACCGATGCCGCTGTCCGTGTGGTGGGACGCACCTTTGATCAGAATTACGCAGCCGGGATGATCGTGGGCGAAACGGCAAACGGGAACGGGATCGATGTAACCGTCAACGGCGAGATCCCGACCTATGCGGTGCCGGATTTTGTCGGCATGACCGAAAGCGGCGCGCAAGCCCTCTTTGCCAAAACGAGATACCAGAACTGCACCGGCTTCGTGGCAGGCAATCTGCAATGCACCTATGTCGATACCACCGCATATCCGGATGGGATGGTTTTCGAGCAGTCTCCCGCCGCGGGTACGGAACGGAGCATGGCGGATATATCCCTGCAAATCGCACGCAACAGTAAAAAATCGGACAAAGCCGCCGCCGTCCCCGCCCTCATCGGAAAGCCGTACAGCCGGACAAGCGGAGATTTTGCCTGCCTCATCACCGATCGGGTCTATTCGGATACCGCCGCAGCCGGTGAGATCGTCGCACAGTATCCGGCAGCCGGAGAAAGGCTCGCGGGCGGTGTATGCTACGTGGTCGTCAGTCTGGGCGCGGAGAAAACCTCTGTGCCGGACGTCACCTACATGACGCTGTCCGAGGCGGAAAACGCACTGTACGAAAAGGGGCTGTCGTTCACGGTTCGCTATGAGCTGCACAGCGGGGTCGCCGAGGGACTGGTCGCCATCCAGACACCTGCTGCCGGATCGACTGCCGATTACGGGGACACGGTCGCTCTGTCCGTCAGCGGAGACGGGGAATGGACCGCCGGAGCAACCTTCCGTACCGCCGCCACCGCCTTCACACTCGCTCCCGGAGAACAGGTCAAACCGGAATGGGAGGGCATATCCGGAGACGGTGCCATCACGTTCCGTTCGAGCGATCCGCACACCGTTGCGATCTCCGATACAGGCGAGGTCATGGCTCTCCGCAGCGGACATGCCGTCGTCACCGCCTCCTATGGCGGATCCACCACCGCACTGCCGTTTACCGTGACCTATCCCGACCGTGAGCTGCTCCAGACGGAGGTGATGTGCGGAGAAAAGCTCTCTCTCATCGGATTGGTAGAGGGCGGCACATATGTATGGTCCGTGCGTGCGGGAGATGCCGCGCTGACGGGAGACAATCTCGTCGGCAACACGCCCGGGGAATGTGTGGTAAGCGGTGAAAATGCGGACGACACGGTCCTTATCCGGATCACGCTGACGGAGGCGGAGAAGGATAAAGCGTATGTGACGATCCCCAAGAAGTCGATCACGACCGAAGCGGACACAAAAAAGCTTCTCACCGACAAAGGACTGACTTGCAGCATTGAGACGGAATACAGCCATACCATCGCCAAAGGACGCGTTGCGAAGATCCGCTATACCGGATACAGCGACGCGGACAGCTACCACTTCACGGAGGGCTCCCGCGTCACGCTCATCGTCAGTCTCGGGGAACCGTCCGTCACCTCCATCCGCATCGATCAGAAGCCTGCCAAGCTGACCTACAGTGTCGGCGACAAGCTCAATGTATCCGGGATGATCGTCACGGCGACCTACGCAGACGGCACGGAACAGGCACTTTCCAACGGATACACGACGGAATATGATTTTTCCAGGGCGGGACGGCAGACGGTCGCGATCTCCTATGCGGGCAGAAAAGCGTCGTTTGCGGTAGAGGTTGTCGATACCACCGCGCAAAAAGCGACGATCAAGACCCTGCCGCAAAAAACGACCTACGCGCCCTGCGATACCCTCGATACCACCGGACTGTCCGTGGAAGTGACCTACGGCAACGGTACGAAAAAGGTATTCCAGAGCGGCTTCACGGTCAAAGCGGATCTTTCAAAGGTCGGCAATGTGACGGTACAGGTGACGGTGGAGGGACTTTCCGTTTCATACACCGTCAAGGTGGAGGAAAAGAAGGTTCGTTCTCTCGATCTCGTCAAGCTGCCGGACAAAACGGATTATGTGGTCGGCGAATCGCTCAACACCACGGGTATGCAGCTGCGCGCCAATTACACGGACGGCACCACCACCACGATCACCTCCGGTTGGTCTGCCGCGTGTGATCTCACCAAAGCAGGCGCATCCACGGTGACGGTTACCTACGGCGGCAAAACGGTCACATTCGCGGTGACGGTCCGGGCGCAGGAAGTCGAGGCCACGAAAGAGGTCACGCTCCGTTCGCTGTCTATACTGACCATGCCGCAGAAAACGGAATACACCATCGGCGATAGCTTTGACCCGACCGGTCTGGTGCTTCTTGCGACCTATTCCGACGGCACCACAAAAAAGATCACGGACGGATATGCCGCGTCGTATGATTTTCGCACGGTCGGTCCCACTACGGTATGCTTCCAATATGAACAAAAGAGCGTGGAAATCGATGTAACGGTACGTGCCGCAGGAACCAGACTGCGCTTATCCGACGAAGCTCTCTCTGTCGCGGTCGGAAAAACCACGGAGCTGACCATCGACCTCTCCACCGTCCATGGGGAGGTGCAGTATACCGTGGCGGGTGCGGATCTGGTGGACATTGCACAGACGAACAACAGTCTGAAAATCACAGGCCTCCACCCCGGCAGATGTGTGCTGACCTTTACCTTCGGCGCGGACCCAGCGGACTGCACCATCACGGTGACGGACGATCCCCAACGCGAAAATAGAATCGGCACACTCTCCTACAGCACACCGATCATCAACCAGACCGCCATCTCCTTCATGCCGACACTCGTATTCACTAACACAGAAAAGACGGATGCCGCCCTCTCCTTTACCGCAACGATCCGATTTGACCAAGGCAGCCTTTCCTGTGCGGATATCGGTTCCTCCGTGTCCGGTGTGACCGCTTCCTTCGACGGAGAGGATACCGTAACGATCACCGGGAACATCACGGTTCCGGCAGAAGGCTCACTGACCATCGCGTACATCCTCTTTCTCGGCACGGATACGGAGGCGTTCTCGGTCACGGTTTCGTAATTACGCACCGACAGGATCGGTGAGAAACGTGGTGACTCTGCCGTCCGATTCCCGGATGAACAGTCTGCCGTTCCCCATCTTCCCGGAAAAGTGCATCCAATACCCCTCCTCTGCCGCGCGGACGTCCCGGATCGTTACTGTGATCTGCGGAATGCACCGCGCGGCTTTTTGTCTGCATTCCGCCGCCGTGAGCGTCGCTTTTTTTACGGTCGGATAGGAGAACGCCCATTCTATCGGCAGTGCATCCCGCAGACGGAGCCGGATATAGCCGTTGTCGAAATAGAACAGCACCACGTCCCCGCCCCGCTCGACCCAGACCTGCCGACAGATCCCGCGCACCCCGACGATCTCCTCCGCCCGCTCCCGACACCGCCGCACCGATTCTGTGACCGTCCGGGATCCCACGTCGCTGTCCGTGTTTCCATTCGGCGATGGTTTCTGTGCTTCCGCCTCCCCCGCTGCCAATTTCCGCAGCCAGAGCCGATCCGTGTCCGGCAGCGAGCCGCTTTCCAGATACCGTGTGCCGATGTCCGTGACCGATGCGCCGATCGACTGACAATCGCCGTCCGTGGTCATGGCATAATATTCCGCCGCCGTCCGGAGTGCGTGATATACCTCGGGCAGTGCCGCTCCCGCTTCATAGGACAAAATCGCCCGATCCAGCTCCGCTTCGGCAAGGATCCGGTATTCCGTCCGCCGTCTGTCCGTGAGAAACCGGATCTCCTTTCCCTGCCAGAAGCACAAAACGGCGAAAAAGAGCGCACAATATCCCGCAGCGAAACGGAGCATATATTTTTTCATAGACAACCTCCCCGGATAGGAACAAATTCACAAAATGCGCGAGAAATGGATTTGACAGACCGTGTGGGATATGTTATAATAAAAAGGAACATTTTCATGGAGAGAGCAAGAAAGGACGGTGCGCCATATGGCAGAGATCTTCCCCGGTCTGCGCGGCAATCAGGAATTGAAGGATACACTCGGCGCGGACATTCGAGCCGGTAAAGCGGCACACGCGTATGTTTTGTCCGGCCCCACCGGCAGCGGCAAGCATACGGCAGCCCGTCAGATCTGCGCCGCGATCGCCTGTACCGATCGGAATGGGGATCTGCCCTGCGGAAAATGCAGCCAGTGCCACAAAATTCTCACCGATATTTCCGCGGACGTGCGCTTTATCCGGCGGGAGGATCGCGCCACGATCGGTGTGGAACAGATCCGTACCGTCAAGGAGGAATTGTACATCACACCGAACGACGGGGACTGCAAATTCTACATCATCGAGGATGCGCAGACCATGACGCCTTCGGCACAGAACGCGCTGCTGCTTTCCTTAGAGGAGCCGCCGGAATTTGTGACCTTTCTCTTACTCACCACCGATCCCGCCGCACTGCTCGAAACGATCCGCAGCCGTGCGCCTGTTCTCCCCATGGCGTTGTTCGACCGGGCGACCGTGGAGGTGTATCTGCGGGAGGACAAGGAATGCGCGCGCATCGAAAAAACGGATCCCGATCGGTTCACCGCCGCCGCGATTGCTTCCTTCGGCGCGCTTGGACAGGCAAAAACGCTCCTCACCACCGATCCCACCAAGGCGGAACCGCTCCGTCAGCGCGCGTACACCATGCAGCTTCTCGATTTCGTATTCTGCAAACGGCTCGCGGAGGGAATCGCCGTACCGATCCGGGAAATGCCCAAATCCAGAGAGACCCTCGTCGGCGCACTCTACGGCTTCCAGACTGCCGTCCGGGATCTGATCGCGCGAAAACGGGATACCACTCTGCCGCCACTCTACTTCATCGGGACAGAAAACGTGATCCGCGCTGCCCAAAAGGTATCGGTCAATCGGCTCGTCGCGCTATATGATCTGGCAGGAGCTGCCATCACAAAGCTCCTTGCCAACGGCGCGATGGTTCCGGTGATGAGCTATTTTCTTCTCACCGCCAAGAAACAGTAACCTTTATCAGAAAGGATTTTCATAGATATGAACAACAATATAGAAAGCTGCTTGCCGGACGCAGTACAGAACGTGCCGGAACAGCCGGAAGAGGTCGAGATCGTCGGCGTCCGCTTCAAGGATGCGGGAAAGGTCTATTATTTCGCGCCGGGCGATGCCGTTGTGCAGGAGGGCGACTGCGTGATTGTGGAAACCGCGCGGGGAATCGAATATGGCTTCGTTGCATCCGGCAATCAGATGGTTCCCACCACAAAAATCGTCCCGCCGCTGCGCCCCCTGGTACGGATCGCCACGGATGCGGATCGGGAACGGTACGAGACAAACAAGAAGCTCGAATCGGAAGCGTTTGCCATCTGTCAGCAGAAGATCCGCGACCATGGGCTGGACATGAAGCTCATCGAGGCGGAATACACCTTTGACAACAGCAAGCTCCTCTTCTATTTTTCCGCGGAGGTTCGCGTCGATTTCCGGGAGCTGGTGAAGGATCTCGCCTCCGTTTTCCGCACACGGATCGAGCTGCGCCAGATCGGCATCCGGGATGAAGCGAAGATGCTCGGCGGACTGGGCGTATGCGGGCGACCGTTCTGCTGCGCGACATTTCTCTCCGACTTCATGCAGGTCTCCATCAAGATGGCAAAGGAGCAGAATCTGTCCCTCAATTCCTCGAAGATCTCCGGCACCTGCGGCAGACTGATGTGCTGTCTCCGCTATGAGCATGAGACCTACGAGGAGGAGATCCGCCGCACGCCGCCTGTCGATTCCGTGGTCAAGACGCCGGACGGGATCGGCACGGTCTGCGAAACCAGTCCTCTGACCGGATACATCAAGGTGCGCTTCGGCGGCAGCAGCGATTCGATCAAAGCATACCACAGAGACGACGTTGTTATACAGAAAAAGAACGGATAAATTCCGCAAAGCAAACAAAAAGTGTACGACTGATGCAAAAACCGCAGGATGATGGAGAAAATTCTCTCCCCTATCGTCCGCGCTTTTCACATTTATGTCATAGAATTTCACACGGGGATATGCTATACTTATCTCCATGCAAAAAAGCATCACATCAAAGGAGCAACCATCATGAAGAAAAAACTGTTTGCCATGCTGCTTGCCGCCATTCTCCTGTCCAGCACCGTGGCGTGCAGCAAATCAGGTCCCGGAACGACAGAGGACACCTCCGGCACGACCGATACAACCACCAGTGACACCACAGATGCAGGCACCGAAACCTCTGCCGATACGGAGGAGGAGAATTTCGTTGCCATTCTGCTGAAAGCCGACTACGGCGGACGGGAATTCCGCCTGGAATCCGCCAACTCTCTTGCCGGGATCACTTCCGCGACCACGATCAATATCGCCGAGGAGCTGACCGGTGAGGTCGTCAACGACGCACTGTACAACCGCGACCGCTATCTGGAGCAGCAGTACAACATCGTCATGCAGAACACCATCAATGAAACACGTGACGCCACAGCACTCCAGAAGCTCGTTCTGTCCGGTGATACCGGTCTGGAGGTCTCCTTCGGGGACATCGCGTCCTACGGCGGATACCTGATGCTGAATGGTCTTGTCTATCCGATGAACTTTGTGGAAAACGTGCAGCTCGACAAGCCCTACTGGAATCAGGCGGCAAACGAAGCGATGACCATCGGAGAAAGCGTATACTTCCCGACCGGGGCAGTCTCTCCGCGTTTCTACGGCTCCGTATATGTCATC
>USGH01000075.1 GCA_900554225.1 uncultured Eubacteriales bacterium
GCCATCAGTGCCTTTTCGATGTTGATTTTTTCACCGCAAATGCCGTAAACCGTTCTTCCGATCGCCATACAAAAGGCGAACATACAAGGACCAAGCAGGTCGCCTGCGATCTTTGGTACGCCCAATCCCCGTTCCGCGAAAAGAGACGCCCACTGCGACATCGCCTGTTCCGACGCGCCGCTGCAAATCATCATGAGTACTGCCACGACGAAGATCGGCGAACGGAGAAATTTGCCGGCACCATTGGATTTTTGCTCTTCCTCAGGCTCCACAATCGGAACTCTCGCGAACAGAAATATATTGCACAGCGGCAGGATCGCCCAGACCAGCGGGATATAGAACCAGTTTGCGTTGCCGACAATCGACAGCAATACCGTGGACAGGATCACAACCGCCATCTGTCCCCAGGAATAGAACGAATGGAGCAGACTCATTGCGGAGGCCTTCGCATCTCCCGGCAGCGCATCCACGATCGGACTGATGACAACCTCTGTCAATCCACCGCCGATGGAGTAAAAAAACACGGAAATGAGGATCCCGGCATAGGCAGGCATGACGCGCGGCAGTATGGTCAGGCACACAAGTCCGATCACGGAAAAGATGTGCGCAAATACGGCACTGCGGCGATATCCGACGATTGGCGTCAGCTTCACCATGGACGCGTCTACGATGATCTGAATCACAAATGTGATCAGCACAAGATTGGCGATCTGTGTGTAGCTTACCCCATATTGGTTCTGAAAAATCACGAAAAACAGAGGGGCCAGATTGACAGTGATCGCCTGTGTGATGTATCCGAGATAACAGGCAATCAGGGTTGATCGATACGGTGAGGCTTTGTTTTGGTTTCGCATACGTTCTTCTCCATTGCTGAGTGCAGCTTTTTCTTCTGTCAGTATATGATTGTCGTACTTTGGCGGTTCCATTCTTCCACGCCGTCATTGGCGATACTCTGCGACCTGTCGATAGGAGAGCACCTCCACACCGGTGAAGTACGCGTTGAGAATGGCAGCGGCATCGTAACCGAGTTCTGCAAGATCGAGCGCACCGTATTGGCTCATGCCCACACCGTGCCCCCAGCCTTTGCCGACAATGATGAAATTATCGCTGTTTTCCGCATACGCTACTTTATATAAAAGTGTGCTTGTGGACTTGTCCGGCAGTGTTTCGGTTACATGTGTGTCGGAGGAGGTCGTTTCCCGATCCCATGGATATACAGCTTCCTCCCCGGTGAAAGCAGGCGCGTTTTCCGCAGACAGGACGAACACATCGCTCCGTTCGTATGTGGTATCCCCATCAGCGGTACGGATGGTTACGGAAAAATCGATGTCTGTCGTGTACTCCTCCTCCGCTGTGATAACGTGATAATCGTACAGGTTGATATAGCCGTAATCCTTGTCGTAATCCCCGTCTGTGGTGTAGTCCCGTACAGTCGATGCAGTTCCACTCTCCGTATTCGAACCGGACGACGAGGCAGACACTACAACATTTTCCGTATATTCAACGCTTCCCTTGCCGATTACAAAATTTGCGCTCTTGACGTAGGGTGTCAGCGATGTACGCACGCCTTCCGTGGTGGTGATCCTTTCCGTATTGCCATAAATATCCGTCACAACAAGCGATTTGATATAGGTGGAATTTCTGTCAAGTGCTTCAATCGACACGGAGGCAATCGCACCTTGCAGCTTCGTATATCCAGCCTGCCGCAGACGGGTCGCCAGATCCTCCGGTGTGATTTCGGTGATCCAGAAGCCGTTGTTGTGGTTCATGTAATCTTCCCACGGCGTTTCGGTCGCTTGCAGATACGGAATATCCTCCGCACCGCCCCATGCCTCCTGGGCACTTACGGTCACGCCGCCCATGCTGGAGGAATAGTACGCAGTGACAATCTTACCGTCGTAGGTCATGACCTGACCCTTGGTCTCAGACACTGCGCGATAGACCCGTTCATTGATCCTGCCTGCCCCCTTGTAGACCTGACAATGCGCGTTGTTGCACATATCAAAACCGGATGCGGTATGCCGTGCCATATGGGTCAGCGTATAGGAGCGCACCGTGATCGCGAATGCCTTCAGCGTTTCCAGCGGCCAGGTGTTGGAGGTCTCATACGGCAGCACTCCCGCGATATAGGCCTCCAGCGGCAGGATATTGATGAGCGATACACCGTCACCCGCATTTCGTGAGGAGCGCATGAACAGGAAAATACCGTCATACACATTGGCAGCCGGCGTTTTTATGTACGTATTGCCGTCGCTGTCCCGGTTGCCGCGCAGTCCCAGCTCACTTTCGTGTCCGCAATCGTATTCAAACAGGATCTCGTCCGTCTCCGGATCAATGACAGATACAGATGCAGACGATGCACTGGTCACATAAACGGTCGCATCCGGAAAGAGCTGCTGCACGATTTCCCGGTTTTGTTCCGCGCTGTTTCTTGTGGTGAACACCCCGGCACGTATCGTGTATCCGGTATAGACATACGCCGGAATTGCTTCCAGACCGATTCCGGCAAGCGTCTGTTCGGCACCGCGGAAGTACGAGACAAATTCGGTTTCGTTCAGATGGTCGCAGTCGATCTGCACATGGTACCCACCGACTCTTGCGGAGGAAGAATCGGTGGCATGGGAATAGGTCATGTTGCTTTTTGCAAGATTGCCGTCGGCGGTCACAGATACCTTGGCAGTGGACAGGTTCCAGATTTCTTCAAACGCGCCTGTTTCGCCGTCCGTGATCCCGAGCGTGAAGCCATTTACAGACGATACCTCAAAGCCTACCGTCACACCGTCGCCATAGGAAAGTCCCACACGAACAGGAACATCCCCGCTGTCAGACAACGAGGATGTATCCATGATGACCGTTTCCGTGCCGTTTGCGGCGGTGTTTGAATCCTGTGCTTTTGCGGACATTGCCATCAGGTAGATCGCATAGTAAGCCGCACCGCCGATCATCAGCAGCGCGAGGATACCGGCAAGGATCCTTGAGGCAAGCTTATTCTTTTCTTCGCGGGTCATTTTCCGCTTGTTCCCATTATCATTCTGCCTTATCAATGGTGTACTCTCCTCTCACCATCACGTATACGGACTGTGCCGTCGCCATGATCCCTCTGCCATCCCCGCGCGGAATCAGGCACATATGATTTTTCGTCAACGACTCCTTGTTGAGAATCTCCACGCCGGCGGTATAGTCGGAAATCCCCTGGGTAGCGTCCGGCGCGATGCAGAAAGCACTACCGGACCGGAGCATGATGTCACAGGCACCGTTCGCAAAGAGACAATCCCCGTACTTCAGCTCCACCACCTCATAACCGGGCATGGCACCTGCCGTTGATTCGGTCGGTGCTGCGGGAGTTTCCGTTGTTCCTGTTCCTGTTCCGTTCGTGAGCTGTGCGATTTTTTCCTCCAGCACAGCAATACGTTCTTTATAGTCCTTCTCGATGGATGGACGGAAGGTTTCTGTCAGATAGCTTAAAGAGATGAGCGGATCCTCTGAGCTGTCATACGAAGCGGCAAATACACCCACAGCCAGGGCTGCAATCATCGTCGTGGTCAGAATCAATACAGTGGAGGTCGAAAATGGTTTCTTTTTTTGCATAGGTACGCCTTTCCGCACCGGCAATCCGTTTCTTATGGAACATTACGTACATTGCGTACACGGTACCGGTATCAAACGAGTACATTATACGGCAAAGCGGAAGAAAATGCAAGTTTTTCCCCGGATATTCACAGCAAATTTACAAGTAGCGCATTTCCCTGTACGTTTTATCCACTGTGGTCAGACAATTTTTTGTCATAGAACAAGAAAGGAACGCCGCATTCCGTTTTCAGAACACAGGCGTTCCCCTTATAGATGGATGGGGTGCAGCATAGGAGAGAGATGTTTATTCGTCCCCCGTATCCTCCTCCACCAAACCAATCTGTTCCCCTTCCGCAAGCGGTTTGGCAGACAATTCCGTCATGAGTGACTGTGCGATCCCGACCGCCGGAATCTTGTTTTTGCGCAGCCGTGCAGCTCCCGGATATTTCCGCAGCACATCACCGGAGACCACCTCGCGCACTGTGATTCCTTCCTTCATATTAAAGAGAATCACGCCTTGTGAGGTGCGTGTCGTCTTGACCGGAATCAATGCGGACGAAATCAATATCCCCTTGGCTGCCGTATTGAGCAGCAGAAGATCCTTTGTCTTGTCCTCATAGATCAGTGCAACAATCGGCGAAACATCCGACAGCGCACCGGTGAGCTTGCGACGATTGTTCTTCGTTTCATACGCCTTGATCGGAATCCGCACACCTTTTCCGTTGGCAAATATGCAGATGAGGTGCTCATTGTCGGGATAGCTGTGCATTGCCTTCATCATGATCGGATGCTCATCGTCGTCCATTTCCAGCTTTGCCGGGATATACTCTCCAAGGGCAGACGCTTTTGTGTTTTCAAAATCGTCAACCTTGGCTTTGTAGACCTGCGCTTTGTCCGTGAAGAAAAGCAGCTCCGCCAGATTGTCCGTATCCTCCGCACTGACGATCTCATCCCCATCCTTGAGCTTGTGCTCATCCGCCAGACGAAGCGACTGCCGCGTGATCTTCTTAAAATAGCCCTCCTTGGTCAAGGTAACGTGTACATCATACCGTTCCACAGGCTCTTCTTCCGGTACCTCTACGATCTCTTCCGCGTACATGAGCTGTGTTTTGCGCGGTTTGCCGTATTTTTTCTTGATTTCTGTGAGCTGTTTGATGATGATCGCCTTGATCCGCAGCGCATCCCGGATGGTGTCCTCCAGCTCGTTGATTTCATTTTGGAGCGTTTCGATCTCTCGGATCCGTTCCAGAATGTACTCCCGATTCAGATGGCGCAGACGGATCTCCGCGATATAGTCCGCTTGAATCGCATCGATAGCGAAGCCCTCCATCAACCGCGGCACCACATCCGATTCCTTTTCCGTTTCTCGCACGATATGGATCGCCTTGTCGATGTCCAACAGGATCTTGCCAAGTCCCCGCAGCAGATGAAGCTTTTCCTTCTTTTTTTCCAGATCAAAGGTGAGCTCCCGACGCACACAGTCCATGCGGAACCGAATCCATTCCTGTAGAATCTCCCGCAGACCAAGCAGACGCGGCGTTTTATCGACAATGACGTTGAAATTGCACGCAAATGTATCCTCCAGTGTCGTCAGCTTGTACAGGCGATTCATCAGAGCATCCGCGTCTGTACCGCGTCGCACGTCGAGTGCCAGCTTGAATCCGCTCAGGCTGATCTCGTCGCGCACATCGGTGATCTCCTTGATCTTTCCCTCCTTTACCAGATCGAGGATCCGCTTCAGGATAATTTCTATGGATGTGGAATACGGGATTTGCAGCACCTCGATACAGCTGTTCTGTTTGTCATAGGTATACCGCGCCCGCAGACGGACACTGCCGACACCGGTCTCATATAAGGAACGCATCTGGTCGCGATCGTAAACAAGGTTGCCGCCACCCGCAAAATCCGGTGCGATCACAATGTCGAGCAGCTTATCCACGGAAATGTCCGGTTTCTTGAGCATGGCAATCGTACCGTCACAAATCTCCGCCAGATTGAAGGAGCAGATACTGGACTGGAGTCCCACGGCAATCCCGGTATTGGGAGACACGAGGATGTTTGGAAAAGCGACGGTTCCGTTGTCGTGTTGTCGTAGTTGGGAATCATCTCGACCGCATTTTTTTCAATACCGCCGAAAATCTCTGTACAAAACGCGTCCAGCTTGGCTTCGGTATACCGCGGTGCGGCAGGAGCCATATCCCGGCTATACTGTTTGCCAAAGCTCCCCTTGGAGTCGATAAACGGATGGAGAAGAGCCTCGTTGCCGCGCGTCAAACGCACCATGGTGTCGTAAATCGCAGCATCTCCATGCGGATTGAGCTTCATGGTTTCACCAACGACGTTGGTGCTCTTGGTACGCACCTTCGTCATCAGTCCCATTCTGTACATGGTATATAAGAGCTTCCTCTGCGACGGCTTGAACCCATCGATTTCCGGTATGGCGCGGGACACGATTACGGTCATCACATACGGCATATAGTTCGACTCGATGGTTTCCGTGATGTGTTGATCGCGAATCTCTGCCGTACTCTTTATTTCCGGCTCTTTAGTCTTTTTTCTTGGCATACGATCCTCATGTGCAATTCTGCTTTATAATATTCGTAATGGCTGCTGTTATGATAATTTATGGATGACTCCGCCTGCCGCTCGTATGATCCGGTTGTAATAGGCAAGCGATACGCCGGTGGTAGCCGGCAGCTTGGCATACAGAACACGCAGACCGCGAGAATCCGCTTCCCGCAGCAGGGAGAAAAGCCGTTTGTCGTGTTCTGCTTCATCCTTGTATGTTCCAAGGGAAAGGAAGGCGATATTCGGAAACAGATTCCTTTCTTCCTCGTACCACAGCACCCCTGTGTTCTCTTCGGCATTTGCCAAAATATATTTTCTGCATTCGTCTAATGTGCCGTCAAGGAGAATTACCTGACAATCCGGTGCGTAATGCTTGTATTTCATCCCCGGCGAAAGGGGCTTATCTCCCGCTTTTTCCGGATGTACAACCGCGTCTGACACCTCGACATCCTGGCATACCATAGACAGCATTTCCCGGGTGATAGCACCTGGGCGCAGGATGGTACAGCGATTGTCCGCCACCGAAATCACCGTCGATTCCACACCGATAGCACAGATTCCCCCGTCCAGAATGAGCGGGATTTTTCCATCGAGATCCTCGTATACGTGCGCTGCTGTGGTGCAAGACGGTTTCCCGGAGCGATTTGCGCTGGGGGCTGCGATCGGATGACCCGAGACCTCGATCAGGCGATGTGCGATCGGATGGGAGGGACAGCGGATTGCCACAGTATCCAGTCCGCCGGAAACGGTATCCGGGATCACAGGACGTTTGGGCAGAATGATCGTGAGCGGACCGGGCATGAAACGTTCGGCAAGTGTATAAAACAATGGCGTGGGGTAGGCGTATTTTTCGGCATCTGCCGGATATGCCACGTGGACGATCAATGGGTTGTCCGAGGGACGGCCTTTAGCGGCGTATATCTTCTCGGCTGCCGTCGAATACAGCGCGCTGCCCGCCAATCCGTACACTGTCTCTGTCGGAATCGCGACAAGCGCACCGGACGTAATATAGGCACTTGCCTTTTCCACGGCATATTCCCATGTTTCGGGATGATCCGGCAGGCAGGATATGATTTCAGTTTTCATCTTGATGATTTTTCAGTTTCTCCGCGGTATCCGCAGTGGCAAGTGCGTCGATCATGGTATCGATATTGCCGGCGAGAAAGCTCTCCATATTGTAAATTGTAAATCCGATGCGATGGTCCGTGATCCGGCTCTGGGGATAATTGTACGTGCGGATCCGCTCGCTTCGATCTCCGGTGCCCACCTGAGATCTCCGTTCGCTGGCGATTTTGTCATTCTGCTCCCGCGCCTTGAGATCGTACAGCTTTGCCGCAAGCAGCTTCATTGCCTTGTCGCGGTTTTTGAACTGGCTCCGCTCATCCTGACATTCGATCACGATTCCGGTCGGCTTGTGCAAAAGACGGATCGCGGATTCCGTTTTGTTGACATGCTGACCGCCCGCGCCGCTCGATTTGATCGTTTCGATCTCCAAATCCGTCGGTAGAATCTCGATCTCCACATCCTCTGCTTCCGGTAAAACAGCGACGGAGGCAGTGGAGGTATGGATACGTCCGGAGGTTTCCGTTTCGGGAACACGCTGTACCCGATGTACACCACTTTCGTATTTGAAACGGGAATACGCGCCTTCTCCGGTCACGCGGAATGTGATTTCCCGATAGCCGCCAAGTCCCGTTTCGTTCCGGTTCAGCACCTCGGTTTTGTATCGTTTGGTGTCGGCATACATGGTGTACATCCGATAGAGAACACCCGCAAACAATGCCGCTTCCTCACCGCCCGCACAGGCACGGATCTCCACGATCACATTTTTATCGTCGTTCGGATCTCGCGGCAGAAGAAGAATTTTCAGCTCTTCTTCCAAACGTGCCAGCTGTTCCTTGCCGTTTTTGTATTCCTCAGCGGCAATCTCGCGCATTTCCGGGTCCTCCTCCATGAGAATCCGAGCGTCCTCCGTCTCCTTGCTGCATTTTTTATATTCCCTGTATTTCGCGATAATCGGCATCAGGGCCTTGTATTCCTTCATGAGCTGTGCATACGCATTCCGGTCCGCCATACTGTCCTGACCTTGCAGCTCGTTTTCAATCGTCTCATACCGCAGTTCCGCGTCGTGCAGTTTTCCAAGCATATCGTTATCCCATACCTTATCTTTGCTGCCGCTTTGTTTTTTTGCATCCGTCAAAATCCGGACGACTCGTCCACAAGATCCAAACGCTTATTTCGGCGTCTGCCGTTTTTTGTGTTATGCAGCCGCCTTATTGCTCGCCGGGCAGTGTTTTCAGAAGATGCAGTCCCATACCGCACCATGTATCCTTGCAGTAGATCAGCCGCAATGTTCCGTCTGCCTCATATTGTGCCGTTTCCTCCAGGAACTCCACCCCCATACGACGGAAATACGCAGCGGCGCGCGGTACATCGTTTGTCCGGATGCAAACGTGTCCGCGTTCTCCATTGGTGTTGTGCAAGAGGACCTCGAAATAATCGCCGATCATGAATGCATTCTCTTCTGCGTTGCCGGTTTTCTCTGCGAGAAGCAGATCGGACAGCACCTGCGCCGTATGTCTGCACTCTTCTGCATCCTGCGCGATCACACCGATATGTCCCATGCGCAGATGAAGCATTGCTCCGATTGCCTGCCGTGCCATGGTAGTAATTTTCGCATACTCCCGATTGGCGAGCCACTCTTTTTTCACAAGGAAGGATCCGCCGCAGGCAAGTACGCTGGGCAGCGCGGTATAGGCGGAAAGATTCTTCAGATCAATGCCGCCTGTCGGAATAAAGCGCATATTGCCATACGGAGCGGACATTGCCTTGAGCATTGCCACACCGCCTGCCGCTTCTGCCGGGAAGAATTTTACCGTATTCAGCCCCATTGCAAGCGCGGTTTCTACATCGCTGGGCGTGGCGCATCCCGGAAATACCGGCATTTTCATCGCAAGCGCAGTTTCCACAATCTTTGGCTGGAAACCGGGCGTTACCACAAACTGTGCGCCTGCTTTTGCGGCATCGTGCAGTTGTCCGATCGTCAATACCGTTCCGGCACCACACAGCACAGACGGGCAATTTTCACGGATCCTGCGAATCGCTTCTGCCGCCGCCTCTGTCCGAAAGGTGATTTCGGCACAGGGCAAACCGCCTTTTGACAGCGCATTTGCCACCGGCACCGCATCCTCCGCGTTGTCAATCGTCACGACCGGGAGGATACCCAGTTCCCAGATCCTCGCTTCGATGGGTGTAAGCTCTCTTTTCATAGTTGTCCCTTCTCTTTTCAAACCCCAAGAGGGGAAATGACCTGAAAACCAGAATCATTTCCCCATATGGAATCGTATTGGTTTTATGCCGTTTTTATTTGCAGAACGCAGAGAACGCCTTATGCGCTTCGTACAGGTCGGTCTTGGAGATCAGTTCAAACGGTGCGTGCATGGACAGGACAGGAACGCCGATGTCCACGGTATCGATATTCCGGTTTGCAATATATTTTGCAACGGTACCGCCGCCGCCCTGATCCACCTTGCCCAGCTCAGAGGTTTGCCAAATGACACCCGCGTCGTCAAAGATCCGGCGGACTTCTCCGACAAATTCGGCAGACGCATCGCTTGTTCCGCCCTTTCCGCCGCCTCCGGTGTACTTCGACATGCCAACACCGCAGTGCAGGATCGCGTTGTTCCGTTTCTCACTGACTTCCGGATAGTTCGGGTCAAAGCAAGCGGTAACATCTGCGGAGAGGCACTTGGAGTTGGCGCGGATCACACTCGGATTGCCGCCCAGTTCGCACGCCAGCTCATCGATAAGATCCATAAAGAGGAACGTCTTCATACCGGATACGCCGTCGCTGCCCGTTTCTTCCTTGTCGGCAAGTACAACCATCACGGTGTGCGCCGTATCCTGATTTTCAATCAGCGCGGTCAGGGACGGATATGCGCAGACTCTGTCGTCGTGTCCGTACGCACCGATCAGATAACGGTCCAGACCCACATCCACCGCGTTGTTGGCAGGAACGATCGTCAACTCCGCACTGATGAAGTCGGATTCCACAATACCGTAGTGTTCATTGAGGTAAGCAAGAACGAAGAGCTTGACCTTGGAGTCCGCCTGTGTAACGGTGTCGTCTTCTTCTCTATACGGAGAGGAAGCGATGATGACGTTCATCCCTTCACCCGCAAATGCGCTGCCGAGCGGCTTGCCGTTCTGATCCTTTGCAAGATGCGGCAGAAGGTCTGTCAGGCACAGCACCGGATCACCCGGATTGTCGCCAATGCGGATCTCAACGGTCTCGCCGTTCTGCTTCGTAACGACGCCGTGCAATGCCAGCGGGATGGTCGCCCACTGATACTTCCGGATACCGCCGTAATAATGCGTCTTCAGATAGCTCACACCTTCATTTTCAAAAAGCGGGTGCTGCTTCAGATCGAGACGCGGAGAATCGATATGCGCTGCGCACACACGGATACCGTTTTCGAT
>USGH01000076.1 GCA_900554225.1 uncultured Eubacteriales bacterium
GTGGACAAAATTACAAATGTAGTTGAGAGGAGTATACCTATGAAAAAGCACATTTTAGCCCTGCTCATCATCGCGCTTCTTCTTCCTGCCATAGCGGCTTGTGGCAACGGAAACGGATCGAACACGGGGGAGACGACAACGGATACCACAGCAGACACAACCGCTGTAGCCGAGACGGAAACCGATTCGCTGGAAGCACGTGCCGCTGTATCCGACGGGCTGCCGGACGCGGATTTTGAGGGACGGACCTTTGCGATCATTGGTGACGATGGGTTTGATTTTATTCTCGCGGATGAGCTGACCGGTGAGGTAGTCAACGATGCGATTTTTGCGCGCAATCATGCCGTATGTGACCGATTCAACGTGAAATTGGATTCTGTCGTCTATGATGAGAACAAAATTACGGAACAGGCGAAAAACGTAGTGCTGGCAGGGGACGATTCCTTCCAGATGGTCTCCGGACACATCATTCTCCTCGGTATGGCAGCCGTCAACGACATCATGTACAACTGGTACGACCTGCCGCATATCGATTTTTCAAAGCCGTGGTGGTCGCCGTCCACGGAGGAGGATTTGCGCTATAAGGACAAAGCGTTCATCGCCATTGGGGATTTCGCCCTGTCCGCGCTGACACAGACCTACTGTATGTTCTACAACAAGGATCTGGCGGAATCCTACAATCTGCCGGATATGTACGAGGTCGTAAGCAACGGAGAATGGACCTTTGATAAGATGTACGAGATGTGCGACGGCGTATATGTGGATCTGGACGGTGACGGTACACGATCCGAGGACGACCGCTATGCACTGGCGACCAACTGCAAGAGTGCTGCCAACGCCTATCTCTGGGCATTCGGCAAGAAGATCGCCACCCAGCAGCCGGATCACACCTACAAGCTCGATTATTATGATGAAAAGCTCGTTTCCATTGTAGAACGGCTGTACAATTTGTACTACGAGACGGATTACGTCCACTTTGACCCCAATTCCCACAACTACATCAGCTGGTTCGAGAACGGCAACGCGCTGTTTGCGAACGGTCTGATCGAGATGGCGGTCAACAATCTCCGGGAAGCGGAATTCGACTACGGCATCATCCCTTATCCGAAATGGGATACGGAACAGGAGAACTACTATACGAGTGTGGACGGCGGTCATGAGGGACTGGCGATTCTGAAGTCGATTTCCGATCCGGAATTTGTCGGCACCATTTCCGAAGCACTCTGTGCCGAAAGCTGGAAGCGCGTGGTTCCCGCATACTATGACGTTGCGCTGAAATTCAAGGGTACCCGTGACGAACGCTCCATCGAAATGCTGGTTGCCATCGTGCAGTCCCGTGTGTTCGATTTCGGCTATGTGTACGGCGGCTGGGGATGCGTGTTCTGGATCCAGTACATGATGGAGCAGAAGTCGAAGGACATTACCTCCTACTACGAAAAGAATTTCTCCTCCTACGAAAAAACGATGGAGAAGGTATTCAAGGCATTTGACGAATACACCGCCGATTGATCATACAACAGCAAAACGGCACTTCCAGGCGAATTTTTGAAACGAATCGAGACCAAGCATGACACCTGCGCATATTCCGCCGCACAGACCGGTACCGCCGCCCCGCAGACTCCCACCCGAGGTCGCATTTGCCCGTAGGCAAGCGTATCTGCGGCAAAAACGGATAAAGCGAAGACGCAGAAGAATATTCTTTTGCACCGTTTTCGCACTGGCTTTGTGCATCGGAGGCATTCTTACCATTATGAAACACCAGCAGCTGCAAAACGCATACGAAGCAGAGATGCCGGATTGGGTCACACCGGCGTATATCTCCTACCATACCTCTGCGCGGACTGGGGAAAAGCTCACAGCCGTGCGGGGGATCGTGATCCATTATGTCGGCAATCCCGGCTCTACGGCAGAAGGAAACCGCGACTATTTTGATTCCCCGACGACGGAGGTCAGCGCGCATTTCGTTGTGGGACTGGATGGCGAGATATTGCAGTGTCTGCCGCTTGCCGAAAAATCCGCCGCCAGCAATCACCGCAACAGCGATACCATATCGATCGAGACCTGTCATCCGGATGAGACGGGGAAGTTTAACGATGTGACTTATGCGTCTCTCGTGCGGCTGACGGCGTATTTATGCGATCGCTTCTCGCTCGATGCCGACAACGTGATCCGCCATTATGACGTGACCGGCAAGCTCTGTCCGCTGTATTATGTGGAGCACGAGGACGCGTGGGAGACACTGCGTGCGGATATTGCCGCCGCGATACGACAGCTGCGATCGGATGACGCGGACACAGAAAACGGACTATTTTAAGGAGAAACACCATGTTTGACATCAAAATCGGAACACTCATTCCTGTGATGCAGGCGAAAAATGCCATTCCCATGCTCAACGAAAAGGGGTTTGAATCCTACGAGCTGGATTTCGCGGGCGTGGATATGGACAAAGTGGATTTTGCCGCACTGGCTGACGATATTCTGCCGGTGTTGGACGGTCGCGAGATTTCCGCAGTGGGGTATTACCGGAATCCGATCCAGAGCGAGGCGGACAGAGCGGGACTGACAAAGCTGATCCGGAATCTCTCCACACTCCATTGCAGCGTGATCGGTGCATTTGCAGGAAGCAATCCGGCAAAATCGATCCCCGATACGATCCCGGAATTCCGTTCCGTCTGGGAACCGATCGCGGCTCTGGCAGAGGAACGCGGCGTGAAGATCGGCTTTGAAGGCTGCGGCGGCGGTTGGTGGGGCGGCAGTCACAATATTGCCTACTGTCCGGACGCGTGGGATCTCATGTTTGACGCGGTGCCGAGTGCAGCGCTCGGGCTGGAATGGGAGCCGTGCCACGCCATTGAGGGGCTTGCGGATCCGATCATGCAGCTCAGACATTATGCAAAACGCGTCGTGCATATCCACGGCAAGGATGGCACGGTCGCATGGGATGTGATCCGGGAGCACGGCATCCACACGAGCCATCCGTACTGTTGGAACCGGACGCCGGGCTTCGGCGACACGAACTGGTCGGATATTTTCACGATCCTCTTGCAGAACGGATTCACCGGCGCGTGCGACATCGAGGGCTACCACGATCCTGTGCATTTTGACGATATGGAATGGACGGCACAGGTTACCTCTCTCGACTACCTGAAACGGTGCCGCGGCGGTATCGAGTACTTCTATGGTCCGGAAGAGATCCGCGGATACCAGGGCAAGCGAAAAAGATAACGGAATCGAAAAAAGCGGGGATCCTGCCTGACAACGGGATCTCCGCTCTGTTTTTTGCAACGTTATTTTGTGATCGGATGCTCGGCAATGAACCGTTCCAGACGGTCAAGTGCCTTTGAGATGTGCTCGACGGAGTAGGCGTAGGAAATGCGTACATATCCCTCGCCGCAGTCTCCAAATGCCGAACCGGGGACCACTGCCAGCTTGTAATCGTATAAGAGCTTTTCGCAGAACGCCTCGCTGGTCATACCAAACGGCTTGATGTTCGGGAACACATAGAACGAGCCGTCCGGATCAAAGCACTCGATACCCAGTCCGCGCAGACCGTTCACAAGGAACCGACGGCGGCGATTGTATTCCGCTTTCATCATGGCAATGTCCTCATCCCCATTGCGCAGTGCTTCTACTGCTGCAAACTGAGAGGTCGTCGGTGCGCTCATGATGGCGTATTGGTGGATTTTCAACATTTGCTTTGCAAGCGGTGCCGGAGCGGTCAGATAGCCAAGCCGCCATCCCGTCATTGCATAGGATTTCGAGAAGCCACTTGTAACGATCGTCCGTTCACGCATTTCGGGAATGGTTGCCGGAGATACATGACGTCCCGTATACGTCAGCTCACCGTAGATCTCGTCCGACAGCACCATGATATTTGTGTCGCGCAGCACCTCGGCGATCGCACAAAGATCCTCGCGTGTCATAATGGCTCCCGTCGGATTGTTCGGGAAGGGCAGGACGAGCAGCTTGGTTTTGTCGGTGATGGCGGCACGGAGCGCGTCGGCGGTGAGCTTAAAGCCGTCCTCCTCGCGCGTTTGGATGAATACCGGCTTGCCGTGCGCCAGTTCCGCGATTGGTCCATAACATACAAATGCCGGCTGCGGAACGATCACCTCGTCCCCCGGTTCGATGAGTGCGCGCATGGTCAGATCGATTGCCTCGCTGCCGCCGACGGTTACGACAATTTCCGTCGCGGGATCGTAGTGCAGATCAAATCGACGGTCGAGATATGCGGCAATCTCCCGGCGCAGATCGGCAAGTCCGGCGTTGGCGGTGTAATACGTTTTCCCCTTTTCCAGACTCTCGATCCCGGCGACGCGAATGTGCCACGGCGTTACAAAGTCCGGTTCGCCGACCGTCAGACCGACCACATCGTCCATCCCGGAGAGCATATCGAAAAATTTGCGGATGCCGGAGGGCTTGATGTCCTGTACGTTTGCGGATAGGATTTTTGCGTATTCCATATCAGACAATGTTTCCTCTCTCATCCACCGGAATCGCGCCAAAGATTACGCCCTTATCCTTGTATTTCCGCAGTACGAAATGGGTCGCGGTCGAGGTCACGTCTTCGATGGTGGCAAGCTTTTCTGCGACAAAGAGCGCGACCTCACGCATCGTCTTTCCTTCGATCAGCACGGCAAGATCAAAGCTGCCGGACATGAGATATAAGCTCTCCACCTCGGGATAATTGTAGATTTTCTGCGCCACATGATCGTAGCCGCGGTCTCTCTGCGGGGTGATTTTCAATTCGATCAGGGCGGAAACATGCTCCTTGTCGGTCTTGTCCCAGTCGATGAGGGTCTTGTAGCCAAGGATCACGCCGTCGCGCTCGTATTTTGCGATCATGTTTTTGATGTCGCCGACTTCCTTGTCGAGCATCAGTGCGATTTTCTCCGGGGTCAGCCGGGAATCGTTTTCAATCAGTTTCAGAATTTCGGTCATAGGTAACTCCACTATTCTATCAGCATTGGTTTGAACGCGTCAGTTTTTGCCGTCGCTTTTCTGGACGCGGGAGAGGATGTGTTCGAGGCTGAGCCCGTACTTTTCCGCAATGTCGCGTGCGTAACTCTTGCCGTCCGGGCGTGCGCGCAGGATCTTGAAGCTCCGGCTGCCCTTGTCGATCGCTGCGACCAGGTTGTCGATTTTCACACCGCCCTTTGGCACACACGCCGCGTTGATCTCGTCCACACTGGCGGCAAGGTCATGCAGGTGGGTCGAGAAAATCCCACGGCAGCGGACCATCGAGAAGCCCTGCAATACTTCAGAAGCGATGTACGCGCCCTCAAACGAGCCGGTGGAGGAGAGCGATTCGTCAAGCAGTACCAGACTATCCTCCGTGACCTCTTCAAAGATTGCGCCGAGTCGGGAGCATTCCTCGCCCAGACGTCCCTTGTCGATGGTGTCCTCACTGCCGGTCGGAAAATGGGTGAAGATCTGATCGCAGGGGCTGATGACGCATTCGTCCGCGCATACCGGAAGTCCGAGCTGTGCCATGACGAACGCGATGCCGACCGCACAGGTGATGACGGATTTGCCGCCGCGGTTCGGACCGGTCAGCACATAGATCATGCCGTTTTCGTCGAAGGAGAAATCGTTCGGGATCACGGGCGTATCGAGCTTGGAGGCGACAATCGGGTTGCACAGTGCCTTTGCCGTGAATTTCTTTTCCGCCATCGGTGCAATCACAGGAGGGACGAGGTGGCAGCCTTTGTTTTTCAGCTTCACAAGCAGATCGGTCGCTTTGGTGACAAACTCGATCTCCGGCATCATGCGGATGAGAAAATCCGTGTTCTCCAGAACATACATCTGGATGACCTTTTTCCACGAGCGGATGGAGGAACGGAATACATCGTTGATGGCACCGTTGAAGGCATTGGCGAGAGCAAGCTGTTGGTTGTCCGCCTGTCCCTTGCGGAAGGGGATCAGCGGCGCGATGCAGGTCATTTCGTCCGATTTGAAGTCGAGCCGGAGCATCTTGTCGAGCAACTCTCCCGATTTGAACGGTTCGTTGTTCATGGAGAGAACGCCCGCCTTGTCCGCGCGCAGCTGGGAATCGAGGTTTACGCCGATGGTGATCGACTTGATTTCACGTACCCGGGAGGTCAGCTCTGTCAGCCGCTCGTTCAGGTCGCGGTAGTATTCGCTGGCGGTCAGCACGTTGATCCGCTCGGCAAATCGACGGAACGCGACGCTGTGGAATTTGGGCGCGAGAGGCAGCAGATTGTTTTTTAAGAGGTCAAGCAGGGAGGTGTAGATTTCCACCTCGGTGATGCTGTATAAATATGCTTCCGTGGACGCTGCCGATTCCGCACCCATCCGTCTCAGCTCCGTGATGTCGTTGAGCAGTGGGATCATTTTCGTGAGGATGTGCGCCAGCTCCGGATTCTCCAGCATATCGGAAAACGTGCTCTGGCGATAGAGGATCACATCGGGATCCGCCGTGTAAAACGATCCGAAATCGCACGTTTTCAGATCCATCAGGTAGTAGAGCTCCAGCTGTTCTGCGGTCTGGGAGGTCAGCTTTGCCAGCTCCACTCCGAGAGAAGGTCTGCGCAGGCTGTCTGCATCCGGATATAGTAAACTGATGTCGGAGGTATCGATGATGCTGTTTGTTTCCGCCATAGGGGAACCCCTTTCCATGTCTGTATAGAAAATCTGTCCCCGATTGTATACGGAAACAGGTACACACGATAATTATACAAGGATATTATAGCATATCAAGGGGAATAGAACAAGGGGTATCTCGCAAAATTTACATTTTTATATAATCCAGTCACTGTATACGCGAATTTTGCTGGATATGCTCTTGACAAAGCGCGCGTTATGTTGTATTATGATATCATGCGTAACTGTCGCTGTGTCCGGAATAACCGACGGACAGCGTACCATCTTTTGCGATACGAAAGGACGAAAGAATCCATGAAAACCTTTATGGGAAAGAATTTTCTTCTGAATAACGAGACGGCGAAGATCCTCTACCACACCTATGCTGCCAAGCTTCCGATCATCGATTACCACTGCCATGTGCCGCCGAAGGACATTGCTGAGGACAAGCAGTACACAAACCTGACAGAGCTGTGGCTGGGCGGGGATCACTACAAATGGAGAGCCATCCGCAGTGCCGGTATCGACGAGAAATACATCACCGGCGACGCGTCCGATTACGAGAAATTCCGTGCCTATGCGTCTGTGATGCCCTCCCTCATCGGCAATCCGCTGTACCACTGGACCCATCTTGAACTGAAGCGGTTTTTTGACTGCGATCTCATTCTCGGTCCCGATACCTGCGATGAGATCTGGGAACTGACGACAAAAATGCTCGCGTCTCCCGATATGTCGGTACGCAATCTCATCAAAAAGAGCCACGTAGACATCCTCTGCACCACGGACGACCCGGCGGATTCTCTCGAATACCACAAGATCCTGGCCGCCGACGACAGCTTCGAGACTGCCGTATATCCCGCGTTCCGCCCGGACAAGTGCTTCAATATCAACAAGCCCGGTCTGCGTGCCTACTATGATAAGCTCGGTGCCGCAGCCGGCGTGGAGATTCAGGACGTCGCTACCCTGAAACAGGCACTGAAAAATCGTATCGAGTATTTTGCGTCCCTCGGCTGCCGTACTGCGGACCATGGACTGGACGAGTATCCGATGTTTGTCGCACCGAATCCGTATGCCGTGGAAAAGGCAATGGAGACTGCACTCCAGAGTGACGGCGCGGACGTGACGCCGGAGATGCTTTCCGTATTCAAGACCGGGATGCTCCAGTTCCTTGCCGCAGAATACGCGCGCCACGGCTGGGTGATGCAGTTCCACATGGGTGTATACCGGAACGCCAACACCAATATGTACAGGAAGCTCGGTCCGGATACCGGCTTTGATACCATCGGCAACAACGACATCGCCGCCATTGTCGCCCTGCTCGACAGTATGGAATCGGGGGATGGCCTGCCGCGTACCATCCTGTACTCCATCGATCCCACGCAGAATGCCGCCATCGGCTCCATGATCGGGTGCTTCCAGACCTCCGGCGACGGCTTCCCGAAGGTGATGCAGGGTTCCGCATGGTGGTTCAACGACACCATCGACGGTATGCGCGCCCAGATGAAGCAGCTTGCCAACCTGTCCGTATTTGGCAAATTCCTTGGGATGCTCACCGACTCCCGCAGCTTTACGTCCTATCCGCGCCACGAATATTTCCGCCGGATCCTTTGCAGTGTGATCGGCGAATGGGTCGAGGAAGGACTGTATCCCGACGATTGGGAGACGCTTGCACAGCTCGTCTGCGACATCTGCTACAACAACACGAAGAATTTCTTCGGCTTCCAGATCGCGGAGAAATAAAAAGGGTGCCATATCCCGGATAATACAGAATCTAAAGGAAGAAATCCATGAATTTTCGCAAAAAGTATATCGGGGATAAGGCGTTCTATTCCGCACTGATCGCTCTGGCTATCCCGCTTATCATCCAGCAGGGCATTACCAATTTTGTATCCCTGCTCGACAATCTCATGGTCGGCAGACTCGGTACCATACCGATGAGCAGCGTGTCGATCATGAACCAACTGATCTTTGTTTACAACCTGACCATCTTCGGCGGACTGTCCGGTGCCTCCATCTTCGGCGCGCAGTTTTTCGGAACGGGCGACTGGAAGGGTATGCGCGATACGTTCCGATTCCGGCTGCTTTTCGGCGGCGTGGTGTCCGTGATCGCCATCGTGATCCTGTGGTTCTGGGGAGATACGCTTGCCATGCTCTTTATGAAAAGTGAAGCGAACAATCCCACCGACATCGCATTGACCGTGGAGCACGGCATGGCGTATCTGAAAATTGCGCTGTGGGGACTTGTGCCGTTTATGGTGGTGCAGGTCTATTCCGGTCTGCTGCGCGAAATGGGGGAAACCGTCTCGCCGATGATCGCCTCCGTGATCGCCATTCTCACGAATCTGGTGCTCAACTACATCTTCATCTACGGTAAGCTCGGCTGTCCCGCAATGGGCGTTGCCGGTGCGGCACTTGCGACCGTGATCGCACGGTTTTTGGAGATGGGCTTCATCATGTGGATCACGCACCGTGGGCATGCCAGCTTCCGGTTTATCGAGGGCGCGTACAAGAGTATGCATGTTCCGGCAGAGCTGGTGCGCAAGATCGCCATCACCGGTGCGCCGCTCATGTTCAACGAGCTGCTATGGTCCCTCGGCACGACCTTTGTAAACGCCAACTATTCCTCGCGCGGTCTGGTCGTCGTCGCTGCCATGAATATCGCGACCACGGCATGGAACCTCTTCTGCGTCATCATGTTCGCGATGGGCTCAGCGGTGTCGATCATGGTGGGGCAAAAGCTCGGCGCGGGAGACATCGAGGGAGCAAAGGACATCGACCGCAAGCTCATCTTCGCCAATCTCGTGCTGCACATCGCCATCGGTGCGCTCATTGTGGCAACAGCGGGGCTGGTACCGATGCTCTACAAAACGGAGCCGGAGGTGCGTTCCTTGGCGGCGGATTTTCTCCGGATCATGGGGCTGACCATGCCGATCTCCGCGTTTGTCCACGTTGCGTACTTCACCATCCGCTCCGGCGGCAAAACGGTCGTCACCTTCTTCTTCGATTCCGTGTACACGTGGGTCGTTACCGCATCGCTTTCCCTGGTGCTGTGCCACTATACCACCCTCGATGTACGCACGATCTTCTTTATCGTCCATTTCTCGGACATCATCAAGCTGATCATCTCTATTCCCATGCTCCGCTCCGGCTTCTGGGCAAACAACCTGGTTGCGGATGAGGCGGCACGGGATAAGCTCGGAAACTAAAGCATATCATATATGGAAAGGTAAAAATCTTATGGCATTCTCTGATTACCCCTGGAAATCCAAAGCACTCAATATTTTTGCACCGCATCCGGACGAAGTGGATCGGTTCTGTGCATTCATCGAAAACGAACTGGTACCGGACGGCATCGACACCATCATGATGATCGTGCGGTATAACTACGCATTTACCTCCCATCCCGAATGCCGCGGCGACTATCCGCTCTCCAAAGCCGACTGTCAGAAGATGGTTGAGACCTGCCGTAAACATAACATCCGCCTTGTGCCAAACATGAACCTGCTCGGTCATCAGACGGTGCAGGATTATAAGGAAGCGGACGGACCGCTGCGCGCGCATCCCGAATTTTCGGAAACGCCGACCTCTGATGAACCGGAATATTGCTATTCCCTCTGCCCAAGCGCACCCGGACTATACGAAATTGTTACCGATCTCATGGACGAGCTCATCGATGCGTTCCAGCCGGAGTGGTTCCATATGGGCGGCGACGAGGTGTTCTATATCGGTGAATGCGACCGCTGCAAGGGACACGATAAAGGGGAGCTGTACGCGAACTGGTACAACCGTCTGGCGGCGCATCTCAAGGAAAAGAACATTACCCCGATGCTATGGGGCGACCGACTCCTCAACAGCAGAGAATGCGGTCATGGTCCGTGGGATGCAAGCAGCAATGGCACAGATACGGCGATCCGGACGCTCGACCGCTCCATCATCATCACGGACTGGCACTAC
>USGH01000077.1 GCA_900554225.1 uncultured Eubacteriales bacterium
CGCGCTTTCGTGGAATCGAGAGCTGCACACTGCGCAGTTTCTGACGGAATATTTCACGGCACGCTACGGTCCCTACGCCGATCTGGTGCGGGAAGCTTACGATGAGATTGAAGCGGCATCGGCGCAATCGACAAGCTGGCGCGCGTGGGGCGATCGGAGTATGCTCACCGTATTTGCGCGCTGGGATGGAACGGCTGAACATGCAGCGGCTGCCTATACGCCGGACGATCATCTGCTGTCCTCCGCTGTCGCGTGTGGATATGCTTCCCTCAAGCGGCTCAACCACGCGATGGAGCTTTGCACCTATGCACAGTCTCTGGAAAAGGATCGTCTGGCGGGTATTCTGCCGCATGAGAACGGGGACGCAGATAACACACTGGAAGCCGGCACAGCTGCCATGGATGCCGTCAACCCGATCGAGCTTGCGCGGTTGTCCGTTTCCCCGCATATCGAACGCGCGCTTTTAGACGATCGGATGGGACTGCGGTACGGGATCCTCGTGTATCGGCTTATGACGGAGCTTGCTGCCTGCTTTGACGCGATCGTAAAGCGGGATGCCGATGCGTTCCGGGAACATTATGCCGTGCTTTCTGTCTGCGAGGAGGATGCGGAAACCCAGTGTATGCCGCTGACCTTCCACGCCACACACGCCCGTATCGAATGCCGCGATGTACTCACCCGCGCACAAATCCGTGAACCACTTCGGAAAATGCGTCGTTTTGCCCATATGCTGCGGGACAATCCGACACTTTTACAATAAATCTTTATCGGCAAGGAGACTGACATGAACAGAAAACGTATTCTTACCCTGCTTCTCACCGCTATGCTCCTTCTGGCGGGCTGCGGTACGGCGAACGACAACGTATCCGCAACGACCGGCGAATCCACGGAGGGTACCACGTCGGACGAGACGGAAACCGAAACGAAAAACACACTGCTTACCGACAGTGTACCGACCGATCTCACATTCGACGGCGTGACCTTCCGGATGTACTCCCCCGATCAGTACGATGGTCCGTGTATGGTGGAGGAGGAGACCGGCGAGGTGCTGAACGACGCGAAATTCAAGATGGAGCTGCTCACCGAGGATCGTCTGGGCGTCTCCATTGAAGAAACGCTGGCACCGTATTGGGATATGCTCGCGTCTGTGGAACAGCTCGTAGTATCCGGCGACGAAACCTACGGCTGCGTCACAATGATGGATCGCTTTGCACTCAACCTGGCGCAGGAGGGCTGTATTTTGCCGATGCAGAATGTACCCTATGTGAATCTCGACGCGCCCTATTGGGGCAGCCAGATCACCAAGACGCTTTCCGTGAACGGCAACAGCTATTTTGCGGTCGGCTCCTTCAACCTGCGCTCCTTCAAAGATACCGCATGCGTGATGATGAATACAACACTTGCAGAGAATTTTGGAATCACACCGCCGCATGCGCTTGTGGACGAAGGCACCTGGACGTTTGACAAGATGGCAGAGCTGGGGAAGGATGTCACGGAGGATCTCAATGGAGATGGCATCCTGAATTCTGACGACCGGTATGGTCTGGGAACCTACGACATTCGTTCCAGCCCGATTTTCATGTGGCTTGCCGCGGACATTCGTGTTGTGGACAAGGACGCAAACGATGTGCCGTATCTGAACGTATACGGCAACGAGAAGTTTGTTTCTGTCATGGAGTGGACGTACCAGAATTTTGTTGCCGGCATGGATCTTCCGGAAGTCGGGAACGATGTTTTTGGAGAAGGGCGCGAGCTGTTCTGCATCGGCTATTTCTCCCACATCGTCGGACTGCGCGAAATGGAAGATGATTTCACTGTTCTGCCAATTCCCAAATGGGACGAGGCACAGGCGGAATACCGTTCCCGTACCTATGATGCAATGTGCAATATGGTGCCTGTAACGGCCAGCGATGTGGAATTGTCCGGAGCGGTACTGGAAGTGCTTGCCTACATGGGGCACAACTATGTGGTTCCCGCCTTCATCGAAAACTCGCTGATGCAAAAATATTCCCGTGACGCAGAATCCGTGAAATCCATTCAGATCGCTTTCGATACACGTGTTGTCGATATGGCGGAAGCATTCATGTTCGATGTGTTCGGCAATGATGCTACCCTCGCGTATATCACCGCACCACAGCTCAATACGGCATCGTGGTTGGAATCGAACCGCACCAAAGCCGAAAAAGAACTTGCCTCCATTATTGAGGTATTGGCAAAAACGGAATAACATAGTCAAGGCTCCTTCTGTACCAAAGCGTAAAGAAGGAGCCTTTTCTGTGCAGGATGCTTGCCTTTCCCATGCCGATATGCTATACTATTGTGCAGAGACTGTTTTGTATCAAATGTTTTTCATAATACTGAAAGGGAGAAGAGTATGGGTACGCATCCGTTCGAATTTGTTACCGTCACCCCACAGAATGTGGATACGGAATCGCTGTGCTGCATCGTTCGCAAAAAGGCACATCCGGGTGTGGAGGCGAAACGCGCGTGGCTCCGTGATCGACTGCCGGAGGGGCATATCTTCCGAAAGATCCCCGGTGACGGATGTGCGTTTATCGAATATGCACCGCTCTCCACCGCATGGGTGCCGATCCTGGGAGACAGGTATCTCTATATCTATTGTCTTTGGGTAGACGGTGCGATGAAGAAGCATGGCTACGGCAGTGCGCTGATGGAATCCTGTATCCATGATGCGAAGGAGGCGGGATGGGCTGGCATATGTATGCTTGGGTGCGACAAACAGAAGGCATGGCTGGCGGATCAGTCCTTCGCTGCCCATTTTGGCTTTCGCCCTGTTGAGGAAACACCGGGTGGGTATCGTTTACTCGCGCGCTCTCTGGATGGCACCCTGCCCAGGTTCACGGAAAATGCCATGCAAATAACCATCTCCGCTCCGGAGCTTACGGTGTATTACAGTCTCCAATGTCCCTTCATTCCCGCACGGATCGATACGCTGCGCCAATATTGTGCGGACAAAGGCATTCCGGCGCGTTTTCTCCCGGTCGATTCGCTGGAACGTGCCAAATCGCTTCCCTGTGTGTTCAACAACTGGGCAGTTTTTTATCATGGACAGTTTGTCACAGTAAACCAGATCGCCCCCTCCTTTGTGGAGCGGCTTCTGCACTCTCACTTGTAACATTTGTTTGAAGCCACTTGACATTTCCCGCACAAATTTATATAATAGGTATTATATATCATACCACTCATACCACGTATGCGGTGTAAAGGATATCGTCATGCCGCCGAAGCCAAAATTCACCCGTGAAGAGGTCGTGTCCGCCGCACTGGAAATCGTATCCAAAAACGGTTTGGAGGCACTGACCGCACGTGAGCTGGGAGAAGCACTGGGCAGCTCCGCACGTCCGATTTTCACCGTGTTCCGCAATATGGAAGAATTGCAGAGCGAGGTTCGGAAGGCTGCCATGCATCGATTCGAGCATTTTCCCGTGCCGCTCTCGGATGATGCGGAGATGCCGGTGTTCAAACAGATCGGTATGCGGATGGTTCTGTTCGGATTGCAGGAACCCAAATTGTATCAGCTTCTTTTTATGCAGGAGAATCACGCCGCAGTCAGCTTTGCCGATGTTTTCGGCGTACTGGGTCAAACCGCAGATACCTGCATCCATGCGATATGCTCCGACTATCACCTGACGCAGGACGAGGCACGCCGTCTCTTTGAAAACGTCTGGATCTACACATTTGGCGTTGGTGTTCTCTGCGCTACCGGTGTATGCCGTTTCTCACCGGAACAGCTCGGGGTCATGCTGACGACCAATTTCAAAGCGAATATGCTGCTCCTTCGGGCGGAAAGCAAACCGGAATGATCCATTTGCCGCCGGTATGTTCCATTTCTTTTGCGCTTCCATACCGTTTTGCCCCGTTTCTTATGCCGCTCTTGCAATCGCCGGGGCAATATGATATACTTATATTTGCTCCGCACGGCGGAGATGTGGGTGAAAACGACAATTCTGACAGATTCAAAGGAAGGTCACTCTATGGTGCATTCTGAAGTACAAATCTTAGCCCCGCTGCCCTCTTTGCTGCGGCAGAACGGGAAACAGATCGAAAACGCGAAGCAGTGGCAGGAAAACCGCGAGGCTCTGCGCGATGCCGTACTCCAATTCTTTTACGGCGGTATGCCTCCGGAACCGACTGTGTATCGCTTGGAGGTGGTGGAGGACAACGGCCGCGGCGGATGCAGCCTCTACCGGATCCACACAGGCAGCGAGGACAAGCAGATAACGATCACGCTGCGTCTCTATCGTCCGGATCTTACCGGCAAGCTCCCCGTACTCGTATGCGGCGACGGCTGCTGGCAGGAATTCAACGATGCAACGATTCATGCCGCTCTGGATCGCGGATACATCGTTGCGCATTTTGACCGCTGCGACGCCGCGAACGATTCCTATCACTATGATCCGCCGCACAAGCTGTTTGACATCTATCCGGATGGTCATTTCACGATTCTCTCCGCGTGGGCATGGGCATACAAGCGGGTTGTTGACGCGCTCTATACGATGGATTTTGTGGATCGCGCGAAGATCGGCATCACCGGACACTCGCGCGGCGGCAAAACGGTTCTTCTGGCGGCGGCTGCGGACGAACGGATCACCTACGCCAACCCCAACGACAGCGGGGCAAATGGCTGTGGCTGTTATCGGGTATTGCAGCTTGAACCGGATGGGACGCACGACCAGCGCAACGAGACCATGGCGGATCTTCTGAACGCGATTCCACAGTGGGTTGGTGAGGAATTGCAGCAATACAACGGACGCGAAACGGAAATGCCGTATGATCTGCACTTTGTGAAGGCTTTGGTCGCACCGCGCGGACTCTTTGAAACGGAGGCTCTTGACGACATCTGGGCAAATCCCAAGGGCACGTATCTGACATGGCTGGCAGCCCGCGAGGTGTATGCACTTCTCGGCAAAAAGGAAATGGAGGGCATCCGGTATCGCGCAGGCGGTCACGCACATACCAAAGCGGATGTGATGGCATTTCTCGATTTCATGGAGGGCAAGCACAGCCAGGAAGCGTATTTCACAAAGGAATCGTTCCACAAGGACTATACAATATAACAAAAAAGCGGTGCGTACCCGAGTGGATATGCACCGCTTTTTTGTATGTTTTGGGAATTACAGCTTGACTTCTGCGTGCTGTTCTGCGGAACGATAGATACCGTCGAGCATCCGCTGTACCGTTACGGCATCCTCAATCGGGGAGATCGGGGTTTTGCCGGTGTTCAGGCAGTCGATATAGTGACGGATTTCTTCCACAAAGTAGTCGTTCGGAGTCACTTCCGGCTTTACCGTGGAGAGATAACCTTCTTCGTCCTCGCCGTAGATGGTCAGAGGTTCGAAGGTGCATCCTGCCTTGGAGCCGAAGATCTGGGTCGTAGCGGATTCCGTGCCGTTGATTGCCCATGCAATTTCCGCAACCATGGATTTGCCGCCTTCAAACCGGAAGAACACGCTTGCAGAGTCCTCTGTGTTGAATACGCCATTGCCTTTTCCGAACGGTTCCCATCTTCCGACGCCCTTGGTCTTGTAATCGCCGATGCGGTAGGAGGTTTCCGCGGATACGCTGATCGGCTTCGGTCTGCCCATCAGATACCAGGTGCGGTCGATGGCGTGGACGCCGATGTCCAGAACGGGAACGCCGCCGGCCAGCTCCTTATCCGTGAACCAGCCAACGGGTGTGCCGCGACGACGTACATACGAGGTCTTCGCGTAGTAGATTTCGCCAAACTTGCCCTCTTCACGCAGTTCAACCATCTTCTGCTGTTCTGCGCCATACCGGGTGACAACGGCGAGCATGAACTGCACACCTGCCTCCTTGACTGCCTTCTCAATGGCAAGGCCCTGTTCGAGGCTTGCGGCAAGGGGCTTTTCGCAGAGGATGTTCTTACCGGCCTTGGCAGCGGCAATGGCTACCGGTGCATGTGCGGCGGTCCAAACGCAGATGTCGATGTAGTCCACGTCCGGTTCTCCGGCAAGCAGCTCTTCCACAGATGCGTAGTAGTGCGGGATACCGAATTTTTCCGCAGCATCCTTTGCACGTTCCGGAACGATGTCCGCGATGGCGACGACTTCTGCGATGTCCTTCAGCTTTTCGTAAGACGGCAGATGTGCGCTCGTTGCAATGTTGCCGGCACCGATGATACCGACCTTCAGCTTTTTCATGGGAGTTTCTCCTTTACAGGTATAAATTCTCTGGATAGTATAGCACAGATTCCCTGTGGTGTCAAGTGCATCCTCTGTGGTTTTCACAGGAAACATGCGACTTTTCGTCAAAAATGTAGATTTACGTCACATATGGCACCCACACGGCGATAATAATCCGTCACCGGAACCGTTCTCTGTGTTTCTGCGGGGATCCCGACAGGAGCTGTCTTTACCGGATGGAAGAAAGTGCGGATTCGAGATCTGCCGCGATGTCCTCCACATCCTCAATGCCGACCGAGAGACGGATCAGCTCCGGGCTGACACCGCATTCCACCAGCTGTGCATCGGTGAGCTGGCGATGCGTGGTCGATGCCGGATGGAGCAGGCACGTGCGGCTGTCTGCGACATGGGTGACGATGGCAGCGAGACGCATATGATCCATGAGCTTTGTCGCCGCTTCTCTACCGCCCTTGACACCGAATGCGACCACACCGCTGGAACCGTGGGGAAGATATTTTTCTGCACGCGCGTGGTACCGGTTGTCCGCAAGATCGGGATAATTCGCCCACTCGACCATCGGATGGTAGGAAAGATACGACGCTATGGCGCGGGCATTCTCACAATGCTTTTTCACGCGCAGCGGCAGGGTCTCCAGTCCGAGATTGAGCAAAAATGCATTGAGCGGAGCCTGCACGGAACCAAGGTCGCGCATAAGCTGTGCGGTGGCTTTGGTGATGTACGCCGCCTTGCCGAACTTCTCGGTGTAGGTAATACCGTGGTACGATTCGTCCGGCGTACACAGTCCCGGATACTTCTCCGCGTGTGCCGTCCAGTCGAAATTGCCGCTGTCCACGATCACACCGCCGATGGTGGATGCGTGTCCTTCCATGTATTTCGTAGTGGAGTGGGTCACAATGTCGGCACCGAACCGGATCGGCTGGCAGTTTATCGGTGTCGGGAACGTATTGTCAACGATCAGCGGCACACCGATCTGATGCGCGGCGGCGGCAAAGGTTTCAATGTCAAGAACGACGAGGGAGGGATTGGACAGTGTTTCCGCGAATACGCATTTGGTGTTCGGCTTTGCGGCGGCTATGATCTCGTCTATGGTGGAGTCCGGCGAGACAAAGGTCACATCGATGCCCATCTTGCGCATGGTCACATCGAGAAGATTGAAGGTACCGCCGTAGATGGCTGCGGAGGAGATCACGTGGTCCCCGGCAGAGCAGATATTGAACACGGCATAGAAGGATGCGGCCTGTCCGGACGACGTAAGCATCGCAGCCGCCCCGCCCTCCAGCGCGGCAATTTTGGCAGCCACAGCATCACAGGTCGGATTGGCAAGGCGGGAGTAGAAATAGCCGGAATCCTCCAGATCGAACAGTCTGCCCATCTGCTCGCTCGATTCATACTTGAAGGTCGTGCTCTGGATGATGGGCAGTACGCGCGGCTCGCCGTTTTTCGGTGTATATCCGCACTGTACACACTTTGTCGCCGCACGATATTCTGTCTCTGCCCTGAGCATTCCACGCAGAAGCGCAATCGCTTCTATGTACAGAGGGTCCAGTGCACAGCCGTCGCTGCCGCACTCCTCGTTCGCCTGATAGATTGCGTTTAAGAGTGCCACGGTATTTTCCTCGCCGGAGAGGTATTTTCGGGAAGGTTCGGCGATGAGATCCCAACCGGACACGGCAAATGCTTCAAGTATGGTGTGCAGTCTTTCCATAAATACGATCCTCATTCTTTTGTGTATAGTAAAAACGGCGACAGAGGCGGCGTATCCCATCTGTCGCCATATTGTTCAAGGATGCGTTGAATCCATCGAGGTTTTGCACCGAAAATGTTGAATATAAGGTTTTTTGGTGCAAAAATAACCTTGGATCAGCGTTTCCTTAGTTTTCAGGTTTGTAGCTCTCCGTCAGAGACACGACACGGCTGAAGGTATTGTCGGTCTTTCTATCCTTCGCGAAATAGCCGATACGGACAAACTGGAATTTATCCCCCGGTGCCGCATCCGCGAGAGACGGCTCGACCTTGACGTTTTCAAGACGCACGGCAGATTCCGGATTCAGGAAATCGATATAGGTCTTCCCTTCCGGCAGCTCGTTCATATTCTCTTCCGTGAACAGCCGGTCGTACAGCACAACACTGGTATCTACGGCATTGGGTGCACTCAGCCAGTGAATCGTGCCCTTGATCTTTCGATCGGTCGGATTGCCGGTGCCGGTTTCCAGGTCTGCGGTGCAGTGAATTTCCGTAACGTTGCCGTTCTCGTCGTGGCAAATTTCTCCGCACTTTACGATGTAGGCACCCATCAGACGCACCTCTCCGCCCGGCTTCAGACGGAAGAATTTCGGCGGCGGCAGTTCAGCAAAATCGTCTGCGTCGATATACAGCTCCTTCGTGAACGGAACCTTGCGCGTACCCAGCTCCGGATTGCCCGGGTGGTTCGGAAGCTCAAAATACTCCGTTTTGTCCGCCGGATAGTTGTCGATCACCACGCGGATCGGCTTCAGAACGGCGATTCTGCGCTGTGCCCTGGTGTTGAGATCCTCGCGGATGCAGTGTTCGAGCAGCCCAAGATTGACCATGCTGTTCGCTTTTGCCACGCCGATTCGATCGATGAAATCGAGAATCGCTTCCGGTGTATAGCCACGACGGCGCAGACCACACAGGGTAGGCATCCGCGGATCGTCCCAGCCGTCCACCACATGGGTTTCCACGAGGTTGCGCAGGTATCGCTTGGAGAGGACGGTGTTTGTGATGTTCAGGCGGGAAAATTCGATCTGACGCGGATGCGAGGGAACGTCACAATGCTCCACGACCCAATTGTACAGCGGACGATGGTCCTCGTATTCGAGAGAGCAGAGGCTATGCGTGATCCCCTCCAGTGCGTCCTGGATCGGATGCGCAAAATCGTACATCGGGAAAATGCACCACTTGGTTCCCTGGCGATGATGCTCGATATAGCGGATACGGTAGAACACCGGGTCGCGCATATTGAAGTTGCCGGATGCAAGATCGATCTTGGCACGGAGCGTATATTTGCCTTCCGGAAATTCTCCGGCGCGCATTCTGCGGAACAGATCCAGGCTCTCCTCCACCGGTCTGTCGCGATAGGGAGATACGGCAGGATGCGTCAGATCGCCGCGGTATTCCCGGAACTGCTCCGGAGTCAGCGCACAAACATATGCGTCTCCCTTGCGGATCAGCTCTTCGGCAATGGCGTAGGTGCGTTCAAAATAATCGGAACCGTAGAAGAAGCGATCGCCCCAGTCAAAGCCGAGCCAATGAATATCCTCTTGGATCGCATCGACGTACTCGGTGTCCTCCTTTGCAGGGTTCGTATCGTCCATACGGAGGTTGCACTCGCCGCCGTACTTCTTTGCGGTGCCGAAATCGATGATCAGTGCCTTGCAATGTCCAATGTGCAAATATCCGTTCGGTTCCGGCGGAAAACGGGTGTGTACGTGGTCAACCTTGCCCGCCGCCAGATCCTCGTCAATGAATTCCCAAATGAAATTGGAGTTGTTCTCAGCCATCTTATCTCTCCTTACAATTTCTCGATCATCGCGTCCATCCGCGCCAGAATCCGATCCTTGCCGAGAATCTGCATCACAGCGTACATATCGGGAGAATTCTGTCTGCCGGTTACAGCGAGGCGGATGAACATGGAAACATCGCTTACGTTGCCCTTGAATTTCGCAGGATCCGCTTTATATTCCTTCATATTCGCCATGTATCCGAGCTCCTCACCGATCTTCTGAATCTTGCCGAACCATGTGTCCATGTCGTCAGCGGGATCGTAGGTATTTCGGAACGCGACAAGCACCTTCTTCACATCGGAAAGATCGGCACGCTCCGGGTAACTGTCCTCCACCCGGAACAGCTCATCATAGAAGAAAGAGATAAACGGCTTTACCTCTGCGAATGTGGCGAAATCCTTACGCGGCTTTTTTCCGCCTCTGCCAATACTGAAGATCGCCTTGGCGTATGCAGGATCTCTCCGGAGAAGAGCGGCAAAGTCGGGATCGAATTCACCGGTCCAGTCGAGCGTCTTATCGTAGATCTCGTCAGCAGTCATGCGGGAGAGCACATTCTTCGATACATCGTTCAGCTTCACGAAATCAAACAGGCAGCCGGAAACGGACATCTTTTTTATATCAAACGGGAAATCCATGCAGCTCTTCTGCGGATTCTGCGCGTGCCATTCCTCATAATTGGAGTTGAGCAGGGTGAGAATGTACTCCCAGACACAGCGGGTATCGTAGCCCATGCTGCGGTAGTCGTCCATCTTCGCCCCCATATCCCGCTTGGAGATTT
>USGH01000078.1 GCA_900554225.1 uncultured Eubacteriales bacterium
TCACCCATTTTCCGGCAAACGAGACCTTTTCGGACACCGGGCGATTTCTGGAGGAGGAAAAGCGGGTGCGCGTGATCCGGGAGGCGGCGGACGCGGATACGGTGGCACTGTTCAACGAGACCTTTTCCGGCACGTATGAGAAAAAGGCGGAGGAATATTCGCGCGCTCTGGCGTTGGAAATGGCGCAGCGCGGTGTTTTCGGCGTGTACGTCACCCATATCCACGCGCTGACGGGGCAATCGATCCCGTCCCTTGCCGCCGTGATCGATCCGGACGACGAAAACCGCCGCACCTATAGGATTCGCCGCGTAGATCGGACGGATTCCTCGTATGCGCGGGACATTCTGCGAAAATATGCCCTGGACAGCGACAGCCTTGCCGCACGGCTGCAAAGAGAGGAGGGGGATGGATGAGCCGCTTCAGTATCCTATTTGAAAAGGGCGTTGCACCGGATATGCGCACGACCGCGGAAAAACAGCGCGGGAAGCATGTGCTTGCCGATTTGCAGCTTGATCGAGCTGTCGCCATATTCTGTCCGGAGGCATGGATCCGGGAGCCGTTTCTTGAGGTGCTGACCATGCCGCTGTCCGATCCCGCGGACGTCCGGTTCCGGTATCGCGTCGGGGGAATGCTCTCCGGTCATCCGCAGCTGCTGGAAACGCTTATCCATATCTTCCGGCGCCTTGCCCAGTCGAAGCAGGCGTGGGATAGTGATCGGTCGCACCTCTTTGCCCATCGTCGGAACAATCCGTCGGAGCTGACGATCCAGCTGCGCAGCCAAAAGGATCAGCTTGCCTTGACCGGGACGTATCTGCGTGTCGCTGCCGGATGTCTGCGGGAGGTCTGCGATACCCTTGACGGATACCCGGACTGCCGCGCGGTACTCACGGAGCTGTATCAGGTGTGCCGTGCGGTCTGGCAGGGAAAGGAGGAGCTGTACTCCCTGTGCGACCGGATGCGGACCCATTTTGAGGAGGCGTTCCGGTATCGTCTGGACGTTACTTTGACGGAGGAGCTATGCACCGCGGGATATGTATTTGCCGATTTTGATTACGCGTTTACGGCACGGGAAAAGGCGAATACGGAAAAGGAGAAGAAGCCGGGACGGTTCGGAAAGCTCTTTATGCGGGACACAGAGCGGGACAAAGGCAAGGACAAGCCGGACGGGGAGGACGCGGTCGAGGCGGGAAGGTCGATCCCGTGCGGCGAGAGTGCGTTCCTGAATCAGATTGCCGCCATCGGAGAAACGGACAGACTGCTGACCGCCCTGCTGCGCGCCATTTACGACCGCTTTTCCCGGATGGAGGACGAGCTTGCGTTCTATGCCGCCGTATCGCGCATTACAGAACGATTGACGGATCGCGGCGTGTCCTGTGTGGTGCCGGAGCTTCGGGATCCTTCGGATGGTACGATCACGTTTGCGGGGCTGTACGATCTGCTCCTGCTCGCGGAATCGGCAAAGGTGGAGTTTGTCGTGCCGAACGATCTGTCCCTGGATGGCGGGACGCGCGGACTCCTCATCACCGGGGAGAACAACAGCGGCAAGACCGTCTATCTGCGCTCCATCGGCACGGCGGTTCTGTTTGCGGGATGCGGGGTTCCGATCCCGGCGAAAGAGGCGGTGGTCAGTCTGCGCGGCGGGATCACGACCCAGTTTGCCAAAGCCGAGGGAGAGCTGATTACCGGGAACGCTGCCGGACGCTTCGAGGAGGAGGTCATCGCGATGGCGGAAATGGTCGATTCCTTAGCACCGAACGCGTTGGTACTCTTAAACGAGACGTTCCAGACCACGGCATATGCGGAAGGCGCGGCAGGCATGGAGCCGATTTTACGCTATATCGCATCCCGCGGCGGCACCTATCTCTTTGTCACGCATCTGACGGCATTGGTGGACGCACTGACAGGCGATCATGCGGCGATGTGTGCGTACACGACAAAGGATCCCGCACTGCGCTACAGGGTGCTTGTGAAAACATGAAAAATGGCTCTGTCCTATCCGGTTTTCGGATACGGCAGAGCCGATTTTTATTCTGCTTTTTCATAAGCAGTTTCTGTACATCCTCTTTCAACCATAGATCATTACGCTTCAAGATAACCAGATGCTTGCAGATGCCACATAGCTGCGTATATTCCGTCCTTATGCAGCAGTTCGGTGTGTGACCCCCTGTTCAGCTATCTTTCCGTCTTCTATCACGTATATCCTATCTACCTTCCGGCATGCCGATAATCTGTGTGATATGAGGATCACTGTTTTTTCTTTCATCAGATCTATGATGCTCTCGTACATCTCTGCTTCGCTGATCGGGTCCAGTGCTGCCGATGGCTCGTCCAATATGACTACTCCGCAATCCCGCGCATACACTCTCGACAATGCCAGCTTCTGCGCCTGCCCGCCTGAAAACTCTATGCCATCTCCGTCAAATTCCTTGGTTACTACCGTTTCTATCCCCTTTTCCTCTTCAGCTACACGATCGTACAGTCGTCCGTTCTTTAATGCACCTATGATTCGTTCTTTTTCTGTTTCTTCTTCATCATACGGTTTCATCAAGACATTTTCAGCCACAGAAACTGCATACAATTGTGTGTTCTGGAACGCTACGCCAAACCTGTCACGGTATGCCTTCAACGAATACATTTCCGCAGGCTTTCCGTCCATCTCAATTTCTCCGCTCTGCGGTCTGTACAACTGCAACAGCAACTTCACAAGTGTAGACTTTCCAACCCCGTTTTTGCCGACAATTGCTATTTTTTCGCCTCCACGGATATTGATGCTGATATCCTTTAATACTTCTTTTTCTCCGTCGTATGAGAAACCTACATGTTTCAGACTTATTCCGTTTGCTGTTCTCTGCGGTTCCGCTCCTCCTTCGTTTGCTTTGATCTTTGCTTCGCTCTCTATGTATTGGCTGTAATCCATTACATAAATGCAATTTTCCTGTATTTTCGGATACAAACTCAAGAAAGAATTCAAAGTATTCCGCACATTAGCCATGGAACGTATTGTAACAGCAATATCGCCGGATGTAATCGTGCGTTCCAGTATTGCCTTAGCACATATCCATATATTGGGGATCTGTCTAAGATGATATGTACCCTCAATTCCGGTTGTATAGAATTGGGGGACATATCAATCCAAATCCCTCTCTTTTTCCCCTCACTATATATATGAGATTTACAAGCCGATTGTTACATTTTTTCAAAAAAAACTGAATTTTCTGATTTATTTTGCTTTTTTGAGGAGATGCGGCTGTAAATGTTCATTCTCATGCCCTATGTGTAAGCTTAAAAAGACTTTGATTTCAGGTTGAATTTACCTTAAAAACCACATACTGGTTCATTGGTGATCAAAAAAGATCCAAACATTCCGGATGAATCTTGCACTTTCGCGAAAATAGTGCTATACTATCCGTAATCCAGAAGGAGGTAGTGCGATGGTAGATGTAGATAGAAAAGACATGGAAACGCTGTATACAGATCTGTTCCAACGTTATTATGGATCGCTGATTCATTTCTGTATGGCAGAGGGATTTTCGAAGTACGCTGCGGAAGACATCGTGTCGGAAACATTTACACGCGCTTATAAGAAGGCAGACCAATTTATCTCCTTAGCTCCCAAGCAGCAGAGCGCATGGCTATATGCAGCTGCCGGCAGAATCATACTGGAAATGAAAGCCAAGCGCACATGTATCCCATTCAGCGAGGTACCGGAAATAGAAAATATCGCACAGAACATAGATGACATTGCTGTGTTTCACACCAACGATGCGTATGACAACTACATAAAAGAAGTATATGCCGCATTAGATTCCGCCGGGGATCGTGAACTGTTTGTCCGAATCGTGGAAGAAAAGCTCGATTACCGTACCCTTGCAGAAGAATACGGCGTCACATCCGGTAATCTCCGTGTAATCCTATCCCGATTTCGCTCGAAGCTGCGGAAAATTGTAAACAATATATTAAATGACTGATTCTATGTAACAATCGGCGCAAAAATCTCATCTATACTATAGGAGGAGAGAATTGTGCAGTTGAATCTGTACAAAGGGGGGAGGTAAGTGGCTTTGTTTGAAAATAAAATGACGCGCAATGAAATGATTCGATGGCTCGGTGATGCCATCCGTGGAGAAACAGAAAAGCCCTTCGAAAATATCGACTGCGATTTTGTAGACGAATGCGGGAAATTGTTAGACACACTCATGGGGACGACGGCTCTGACCGAGCAGGAAATACGTGAAAAAGTCGAAAAACTACAAAAGAAAACAGCATCCTCTATGCACAGGATTCCAAAACGTCCTTTTCGTATTCTGATTGCCGCGGTGATCGTGCTGACGATGGGGATTGCTGTAATGGCTGTTCCTTTCACGCGGCAATATATCGTGGCAGCTTTGCATCTTGATGCCGGCGAATCGTCTATGATAGATGGTATCACCTGTTTGTACAATGGAACAGAGAAAAACTATCCCACTGCAGAAGCATTCATGGAAAGCGAGGGGATTCACTTCTCATTGCCGCGTACAACATCCGATAGGTATGCAATACAGAAAATTGTGTGTGTCGGAGATACAAATATCGTGGTACTACAGCTTGCTGACACCTCTATTTTCTATGAGATATGGCTTGGTGACAGTGAAATAGACGCATATGCCGCAGACACGACAGAATACCATTTTGGTGCGTTTGCGACATATGTAAACACAGCGGAAACCTCAGGGATAACTACGTACTATTCCTACACACGTATTGGAGATGATATCCACTGTATTGCTTCACATCAATTGGAGGATATTGAATACCTGATTGTCTGTGTAGAGTGATATATAAAAATTGGATTACAACCCACGTTTATGGTATACTGTAGGTGTATTGTAAGCGTGGGTTGTTTCTATTTTGAAAGGAGAAATCTACAGCATGAAACCGCTCCAATACCCGCTCCTTACGGGATAAAAAAGCAGCAAAAAACCGTCCTGTACCACCACACCGGGTTGCAGAACGGTTTTTGCTTTACAACAGGAGCTTCACGTGCGTGCCGTTGGTCTGGATCTCGCACAGCGGGAAACCGGGATGCTCCTTTGCAAACGCGCGGAGAGGTCCCATGAGGCTTCGCCAGGGCGGCGTACTCTCTTTTTCTGCGGCAGCCGCCTCCGAACGTGTGACCGCGGTACCATCGTCCTCCGGATCGGGTTCCTGCGCCGTTTGGAGTGCCTTATCGAGAAGGGCTCCCGCCAGAGAGCTGCACAGCAGTCCTGCAGGCAGCCGGAGGTGGATCGGACGGGAAAGAGCTTCCGTTTCGATGAGAAGCTGCATATCACATGACTTCCACAATGATGTGGGTGCCATCGTCTTGCTCGATCTCCACGATTTTGCCGATCAGCCCCGCTTCTACCATACGGATGATCGCTTCGAAATCGAGACCGGAGAGGTCTGTATTGCCGAATTTCAGTACGGGTGCCTGACCGGGTGCGGCGACGAATGCCTTGACGATCACGAGTGGCAGGTTGATGTTGATCTTTGTGTCGTCGGCAAGAACCTGCACGTGGAGGAACATTTCGTCAATGGGCTTGCGCGTCTTTTCCGGCACAAAGCTCACCACCTCCGACCGTTCACGGCTCATCAGCGCGTCGATGGTCGTTTCAAAGAGATCCGCAATCGCAGGCAGGAGCGTTATATCCGGCAGGGAATTGTTGTTTTCCCATTTGGATACCGCCTGAGAGGTCACGCCGAGCTTTTCCGCGACCTCCTCCTGGGTCATACCGCGCACACGCCGTTTTTCCGCAATTTTTTCACCGAGTGTCATACCAGAGAAATCCCCCTTTGTGCATTCCGTTTGGGAATGCCTTTCTTTTGTTTGCAGCTATAGTATAGCACAGAGCCATGCACCGCGCAATACCCGCATGGTTGTGTTTCTGGAATGTCGGTTGTAGTCGTCCCCAACTGCCGGTTGTATGCCTGTTTGCCTGGCTGCACCATTTTGCCGGTATCCGCGCCTGTGCAGTCGTATGCGTTGTTGTCGGTGCTGCTTATGAAAACTCAATATTGAATCCAGCCCTTGTTCGGGTGCAGAAGGTCGTACGCGATCATGATGAGGACAAAGGACAGGACACAGACGAGCAGTCCGACAAGGAAGCGGATCCATCTGTTCTTGACGGCAATGGCGGCGTGAAATATCTCTGCGCGTGCCTTCTGCACTTCCTCTTTTTCTGCCGTTTTTTTCGATTCCGTTTCCTTTGGAGCAGATTCCGCTGTATGGCAGAGATCCTCCATGACATCTATGGAGCCCTTGAGGGTGCGCACAATATCCACGATCGTCTGAAAATTCGGATTGTCTGTGGTTCCGTTCAGAATGCGGGAAACGGTGCTTTCCGGGACCCCGCTCATCTGCGCGAGCTGGTCGTTTGTTATGGATAACTTTTCTTTCAATTCGTTAAGATAATCAATATTCATCGTAAAATCCATCCGTCTATTTGCTGTTTCCGTCGTCATTGGCGAAGGTGATGCTGCGGGAGACACCGTGGCGGGTCGGGCGATGAAAGACGCGGCTACAGCCTTAGGGGAACAGGCGACCGTATGCGGAGTCTCCCGGAATGCAATGTATGGAAAAGCCGGCAGCACGAAAAACGACTGATGGTACAGACCCGAAACAGGCAGAAAAAACAGGTCTATAAGCCATATATACCACACTTCATTATACAACATCGGACGGAAAATTGCAATCTGTATTCCCAAAAATGAAGCAAATTTACGAAAAATTCAAATGAAAATGTTGGCACATTTGCGCGGAGCTTCCGTGAAAAACACGAAAAAAACAGTGAAAATGCCATGCGAAAGCCGCCCATGGACGATTGCGGCGCGAAAAAAGCCGTATCCATTCCGGAAGAACAGATACGGCCTTGCAGGGACAGGAGGAATGCCGCGGGGCAGGGCGCGCAGGTCAGGCGATCACTGTACGTCCTCCGGCAGCGAGGTTGTGCTGTGGACGGTGACGGTTTGCGCATAGCAGGTGAAGATCTCGTCCACCATCGCGCCATCCGGCTTTTTCGTGAACAGACTGACGATCGGCACCACAACGAGTCCGACGAGCATGGCGAGCACTCCCGCGTTGATCGGGGAGGAAAGGGACGCGTTGATAAACGGTACGCCCGCCAGAGTGCAGATGAGGTTCGCCGTCATCAGACCCACACCGCAGATGAAGCTTGCCCAGACCGCCGCCCGGGTGATTTTCCGGCTGTAGAGGCTGTAGAGGAAAGGCGCGAGGAAGGCACCGGCAAGAGCACCCCACGATACGCCCATCAGCTGTGCGATAAAGGTGACGGAGGAGGTATGCTGCACGATGGCGATCACGGCGGAAATGGCGATGAAGAACACGATCAGTACGCGAATGATGGTCATCTGCCCCTTTTCCGGGATTTTCTTTTGCTTCATGGACGGCACGATGAGGTCTAAGGTCAGGGTCGAAGCGGAGGTCAGCACGAGGGAGGACAGCGTGGACATGGAGGCGGACAGCACGAGGATCACCACGATGGCAATCACAATATCGGGCAGTCCCTCAAGCATGGTCGGGATGATGCTGTCGTATTTCGGCGCGCCGCCTGCGGCATATTCGATCGTATCGCCGTACAGTCTGCCGAAGCCGCCGAGGAAGTAGCAGCCGCCCGCCACGAGGATGGCAAAGAGCGTGGAGATGAGCGTACCCTTTCCGATGTCGGCTTCACTCTTGATGGCGTAGAATTTTCCGATCATCTGCGGCAGACCCCAGGTTCCGAGAGAGGTGAGGATCACCACGCCGAGCAGGGACAGGGGCTGCGGGCCGAAGAAGGAGACGAACGCGCCGGAGAGGGTGGGATTCGTTTCCGCCGGGATGGAGGACAGCGTGGACAGAGCCGCCGTGAAGCCGCCGTTTGCGCGGAGAACCGCGAGAATGACGATCACGATGCCGAAAAGCATGATAATCCCCTGAATGAAGTCGTTGATCGCGGTAGCCATGTAGCCGCCGACCACAACGTAGACACCGGTCAGCACTGCCATCATCAGCACGCACCACACGTAGTCGATGCCAAACGCCATTCTGAACAGGCGCGACAGACCGTTGAAAAGGGAGGCGGTATACGGGATCATGAATATAAATACAATCACGGACGCGGCGATCTTCAGTGCGGGCGAGGAGAAGCGGCTGCCGAAGAAAGCGGGCATGGTCTTGCTGTCGAGCTTTTGCGTCATGAGACGGGTCCGTCTGCCGAGGATCACCCAGGCAAGGAGCGAGCCGATAAAGGCGTTGCCCAGTCCGATCCAGGTGGAGGCAAGACCGTATTTCCAGCCGAACTGTCCGGCGTATCCGATGAAGATGACGGCGGAGAAGTAGGAGGTGCCGTAAGCGAACGCCGTCAGCCAGGGACCGACCGAGCGACCGCCCAGAACGAAGCCGTGTACGTCCGCGGCAGAACGGCGGCAGTAGATCCCGACGCCGATCATGCAGGCGAAAAAGGCGAGGAGCAGAAGAATTTTGATTGCCATAGGGGAAAACCTACCTTTCAAAAGGATGCGCATTTTTTGGGGGGCGCGATGCCGCTCTGTAGGGTTGCCGTCCGCATGGATCCCTGCGGGAGCAGCGCGTCATCGAGCGGGGAGGGAGAGAAGCGGGGAACGGGATACAAACAAAAAACGCACAGACCGTGACTTTCTGTGCGTTTCCTTTATGGGTATCGTTTTGCAGGCACAACAAATCACTATTCCGTTATTTCGAGGAATAGTAATAATAATATGCGTATGCGAAAACGATGCGGTTCATTGCTTTTCTCCTGTTTCCGGGTTTTTGGGCTCCGGTAAATTCTGTCATAAGTATAGCATCTCGCACGCTCTGTGTCAAGAGGGAATACTGCATATTCTTGCACCTTTTGTGCATCCATTTTTCGTCAGAATACCGATTCCGACCGACATCGCGTTCTGTATCGCCTGCGGGACGGTCTTATACGCCAAAGAGGAGCCTGTCGTATGTCGGGAACGGCCAGTACTTGTCCGCGGTGATCGTTTCCGCCTCGTCGCAGGATACGCGCAGGGTGTGCATACAGGTGTGGATTTCGTCGCGGTAGGCGTAGGAGAGGGTGGTGATATCCGTGATTTCCTCCACGGCGGACAGCGCGTCGTCGAGTGCGGCGGCTTTGTCGGATATGGTGCGGCACAGCGCGGACAGACGGGCAGCCAGCTCCTTCTCATAGACCGGCTCCACACCGATGTCCATGGAGGCGCGCGCCGTTTCGCAGATGTCCCGCAGATACGCGCTGATTGCCGGAAGGATCTCCCGCCGCACCATATCGAGCATGGTCACCGCTTCGATGTGGAGCGTCTTGCAGTAGTTTTCGAGAATGATCTCGTACCGCGCGCGCACCTCCAGTTCAGTGAATACCCGGTGATCCGCAAACAGCCTGATGTTCTTTGCCGCGAGGATATACGGGAGACAGTCCGGTGTCTGGCGCAGATTGAGAAGCCCTCTTGCCTGCGCTTCCTTCTCCCACGCGTCGGTGTATCCGTTGCCGTTGAAGATGATCCGCTTGTGCTTCCGGATGGTATCCCGGATGAGGTCGTTCATGGCGTGCGTAAAGTCGTCCGCCTTTTCGAGAAGATCGGCAAATTGGCGCAGAGACTCGGCGACCGCGGTATTCAGCACCGTATTCGCGTCGGCAATGGAGTCTGCGGAGCCGAGCATCCGGAATTCGAATTTGTTTCCGGTGAACGCAAAGGGAGAGGTGCGGTTGCGGTCTGTGGTATCCTGCGGCAGCTTGGGCAGAACGTGTACGCCGAGGCGGAGCTGCGTCGGTTCCTTCGGGTCATAGTGACTTTCCGTTTCCAGCGCGTCGAGAATGGCGGTCAGCTCATCGCCCAGGAAGATGGAGACGATTGCCGGGGGTGCCTCGTTTGCGCCCAGACGGTGATCGTTACCGACATCGGATGCAGATTCGCGCAGCAGATCTGCATGACGGTCTACGGCTTTCAGGATACAGCTCAGTACCAGAAGGAACTGTACGTTCTCATGCGGTGTTTTTCCCGGTTCGAGCATATTGATGCCATCGTCTGTTATCAGCGACCAGTTATTATGTTTTCCCGATCCATTCACCCCTGCAAACGGTTTCTCATGGAGCAGACATTTCATTCCGTGCCTGCTTGCCACCCGTTTCAAAGTCTGCATCACGATCTGATTATGGTCTACCGCAATATTCGCTTTTGCATGGATCTGAGCAAGCTCATGCTGAGCCGGCGCAGCCTCGTTATGCTGAGTTTTCGCCGTAACGCCTACCTTCCAAAGTTCTTCGTTTACATCTTTCATAAACGATGCGATTCTCTGTC
>USGH01000079.1 GCA_900554225.1 uncultured Eubacteriales bacterium
AAAAATTCCCTGCAAAAGGGCGACAATGAGCAGAAACCGGACCAGACGCTTTCCTCTTTCCATAACAGCGAGCCTTGCTCCTTCCACGACCACACACCACCCGACAGAAAATCCCAACGATGGGCTCCGACACAGGCGGCAGGACACACATTTTTCATATAGTATACCGCATTTTGGCTGAAAAATCAATCCCAATGCGTGAAACTTTTTATAGAAATCAGGAAAAAGGCGCATTTTTCTCCGGAAGATGCGCCGCAATTCCGCGGTGTGTACGAAAAAGTTACAATTATTTATAATCTCGACGTGGATTTTTCTTTTCTTCCATGGTATAATATCATATTATAATTCCCTCTATTATGCCATTTGCAAAGGATTCTCTGCATCATGATATCAGAGTCTTCCCAATTCGTCCTCTTCCACAGCACAAAAACAGAATACACGGAAGAGAGAAAGGATATACGATACATATGCCTCGATATATAGAAAAAGTGGAACGATTGACGCTGCCGGTGATTCCCCTGCGCGGGATGGTGGCGTATCCCTCTGTGCCGATCCATTTTGAACTGGAACGGGAAATGAGCAAAAAAGCGTGTGAGACAGCCTGCTCCGGCGATATGCTTGCCTTACTGCTGACCCAGCGCGACATTCGCACCGAAGAACCGGGAGAAACCGATCACTACACCATCGGTTGTGTGGTCAAAATCAAGCAAACCATGCAGCGTCCGGGCGGAAACGTCCATGTCGTTGCGGAGGGTCTCTGCCGTGGCGAGGTTCTGTCGCTGCGGAAAAACGGCGATTTTTTCACAGCAGATGTGCTCTCCAAGGCGATGACTTCGGAGAACGGCACCGCCGATCTGCGCAGTGAAGCCATGGTACGAGAGCTGCTCGATACAATGGACAATATGCTCCAGTTCATGCCGCAGGTATCCGATGAATTTCTTCTTGCCGTCCGCTCGCTCAAGAATCCGGGGCTCCTTGCCGACTATCTTGCGTTCAGTCTCTTTGTGCGCGTAGAGGACAAGCAGGCGGTTCTGGAGATCACCGATCCCGTCAAGCGCGTCGAAAAAACGGTGCTCCTGATGGAGAACGAGACGAGGCTTTTGGAGGTGGAAGCGGACATCCACAAAAAGGTCAAGGAACAGATCGACGACAACCAGCGGGAATACTATCTTCGCGAACAGATGAAGGCGATCTCGCAGGAGCTGGGGGAATCGGAGGAGGATGAGGAATATCTCGCCAAAATTGAGAAGGCACATCTGCCGGAGGAAGTCGATAAAAAGCTGCGCAAGGAATATGCACGCCTGATGAAGACCTCCGTTTCTTCCCCGGATGCGGCAGTGCTGCGCAATTATCTCGACATCTGCCTGGAAATTCCGTGGAACCGTCGTACAAAGGACCGCATGGATCTTGACAACGCACGGCGGATTCTCGATGCGGATCACGACGGACTGCAAAAGGTCAAGTAGCGGCTTCTTGAGTATCTGGCAGTCAAACAGCTCAATCCGGAGCTGCGCCACCAGATCATCTGTCTGGTAGGGCCTCCCGGTGTGGGCAAAACCTCCCTGGCTGCTTCGATCGCGCGTGCCATGAAACGGAAATACGTCCGTGTGTCGCTTGGCGGTATACGGGATGAATCGGACATTCGCGGCCATCGGAAAACGTATGTCGCTGCCATGCCCGGACGGATCATCACGGCTCTGACCCAGTGCGGCTCCATGAATCCCGTGATGCTTCTCGACGAGGTGGACAAGATGTGTTCCGATGTGCATGGGGATCCGTCTTCCGCGCTTCTGGAGGTACTGGACAGCGAACAGAACAAGGCGTTCCGCGATCACTTTGTGGAAATGCCTGTGGATCTGTCCGAATGCTTCTTCATCGCCACCGCCAATACCCTCGATACCATCCCGCGACCGCTCATTGACCGTATGGAGATCATCGAACTGAACACCTATACCCCGGCAGAGAAGCTGTCCATCGCGAAGAATCACCTTCTGCCGAAGCAGCTCAAGCGGCACGGTCTGTCGAAACGGACGCTGAAGGTCACGGATGATGCCATTGCAGAGCTGATCCAGTATTACACGAGAGAATCCGGCGTGCGGAATCTGGAACGGGAGATTGCCGCGCGCTGTCGGAAGGCCGCCATGCGGATCGTGGATGAGGGTGTGAAGTCCGTTTCCATCGCCCGGAACGACGTGGCAGTGTATCTCGGCGGTCGAAAATTCATCGATGAGGGTATATCCGGCAAGGCGGAGATCGGTGTGACCAACGGACTGGCCTATACGGAGGTCGGCGGCGATCTTCTGAAGGTCGAGGTTTTGCCCATGGACGGCACTGGGAAGCTCGAACTGACCGGCACACTGGGCGATGTAATGAAGGAATCCGCCCGCATTGCCATCAGCTATATCCGCGCCCACGTATCCGCCTACGGAATCGCACCCGATTTCTACAAAACGAAGGACATCCACATCCACGTACCGGAAGGTGCTGTGCCGAAGGATGGTCCGAGTGCCGGCGTGACGCTGACCACCTCCCTTGTCAGCGCACTGTCCGGTCTGCCTGTGCGCGGGGATATTGCCATGACCGGTGAGATCACCCTGACCGGAAGAGTGCTTGCGATCGGCGGACTGCGTGAAAAATCGACCGCTGCCTATACGGCGGGCATTCGGCACATTCTCATCCCGAAGGACAATCTGAAGGATCTGGACGAATTGGATCCCGTTGTACGCGCAGAGGTGACGTTCACGCCGGTATCCACTGTAGCGGAGGTACTCGATATCGCACTCGTTCGACCGGTGGAAAAGACTGCCGCGGATCTGCTTTCCGAAGCCTCCACAGAGCAGACCCCGCCAAAGCAGTCGGAGACCTGCACCATCCTTCCCGGCACACAGCAGGACACGCATTACACCATGCTCTAAGTGAAACCAAGACTTCCCGAAAGTCTATCCCCGTAGAAAAGGAAGCCAATCTATGAAACTCAATCTCAACAATACAGCATTGACGATGTCCGCGGGACTGCCCAAACAGTTTCCGGGCGATCATCTGCCGCAAATCGCCTTTTCCGGCAGATCCAATGTTGGCAAAAGCTCCCTGATCAACTCCTTGCTCAATCGGAAATCGCTGGCGCGCGTCAGCGGAGAACCGGGCAAAACGATCACCGTCAATTTTTATTCCATTGACCGGAAGCTCTATTTCGTCGATCTGCCGGGATATGGCTATGCCAAGCGGTCGCCGGAGGACAAAAAGCGGTGGTCTGCATTGACGGACGGCTATTTTACGAACAATCCGAACATCGATGCAGTCCGTCTCGTGTGCCAGCTCATCGACAGCCGGATCGGTCCCACGGAGGATGACTGGAACATGCTCGAATACCTGACGGAGAGCCGCATGAATTTCTTCGTCGTCGGCACCAAATGTGATAAGCTCAACCGGAGCGAACGGGACAAATTTGCATCTCTGATGGCAGAGGAAATGCCGGAGGTGCCATACGTTCTCTATTCCGCGAAAACCGGAGAAGGGCGGGAGCTGCTGTGGAAGCAGATTCTTGCCGCCGCGGGGCTATAAATCAAAGGGTCCCCCATTCTGAGGATGCGCCCAATCCATCGCGTATTTTGCCTTGAAAAGTGCAAATCTATGGTTTTTGGCGCAAAAGCAGCCTTGGATCAGAGTCTTCCCAATCTGAAGGAGTAGCCTATGCTTCTGCATCCATCCTTTGCCGTAAACGATGCCGGCCATCTGACCATCGGTTCTCTGGACGCGGTGGAGCTGTCGAAAACCTTTGGCACACCGACATATTATCTCGATCTGGACGCGGTTCGTGCACAGTGCCGGATGTATCGCGCTGCCTTTGCCGCACATTTCGGTGTGAACGCACTCCCTGTTTTCGCCGGAAAATCGCTTTGCTTCCGAAAGCTGTACCGCGTGATGGCAGAGGAGCAGATGTGTGCGGACTGTGTGTCTCCCGGTGAATTGTACACCGCACATACCGCCGGTTTTCCGATGGAACGCGTATTCTTCCACGGCAACAACAAGATGGACGCGGATCTGCGGTATGCTGTGGAGCTGGGCGTCGGGCATATTGTCGTAGACGGACCGGACGAACTGTACGCACTGGAAACGATTGCAGCAGAACGGCAAAGGCAGGTTTCCATTCTCTTGCGGATCACGCCGGGAATCGATCCGCACACACACCGGAAGATTTTGACCGGAAACGTGGATTCGAAATTCGGCATGGCGATCCTGACCGGGCAGGCGTTGTCCTTTGTCCGTGAGGCACTGTCGATGACGCATCTTACCGTCGAAGGCTTTCACTGCCACATCGGTTCACAGATTTTCACCGCCGCGCCGTTTGTGGATGCCGCGGAGATCATGCTGGCGTTTCTGCGCAAGGTATACGACAAAACCGGATACATGGCAAGCGTACTCAATCTCGGCGGCGGCTTCGGTGTGCGTTATGTGGCGGAGGATCCCGTATTCGAAGCCGCAGACTGTATCCGACAGCTCGGTGAGGAGATTCGCACGATGTGCCGTACCCTCTCGATCCCGCAGCCCACGATCTATATGGAGCCGGGCAGGAGCATCGTTGCCGCTGCCGGGGCTACAGTCTATACAGTCGGATCGGTCAAGGAGATCCCGGGCTTTCGGAATTATGTTTCCGTGGACGGCGGGATGCCCGACAATCCGCGCTACACGCTATACGGTTCCCGCTACACGGTCGTACATGCCAATCGGGCCAATGCTCCGGCGGATTTTTGCTGCACACTTGCCGGACGGTGCTGTGAAAGCGGAGATCTCCTGGCAGAGGACACCTATATCGCCAAACCAAAGCGCGGGGAGCTCTTAGCCGTACTTGTCACCGGCGCGTACAATTATTCCATGGCATCGAATTACAACCGTATTCCCCGACCGCCTGTCGTCACGATCGAAAACGCACGTGCAACGGTCGCGGTGGCGCGGGAATCCCTTGCGGATCTTGTACGGCTGGACATGGACTGATGATAGGAGGACGAATTTTTGCTTGCTAATATTCTTGGTTCCCTGACGGAATTTCTGTACTCGATTCCCTGTATTCTCATCGCGCTGACCGTTCATGAGGTAGCGCATGGCTGGATGGCGTACAAGCTCGGCGATCCGACCGCTAAGACGATGGGACGCCTGACGCTCAATCCGCTGAAGCATCTCGACCCGATCGGTGCGCTCTGTATGCTATTCTTCCATTTCGGATGGGCAAAGCCGGTGCCGATCGATTCGCGGTATTTCAAAAAGCCGAAGCGTGATGTGGCTCTGACCGCGCTGGCAGGTCCGGTATCGAATATTCTCATGGCGTTTTGCGGGATTCTGCTCTTCTCGATCCTGCGGGCAGTTTTTGTGCAGGTGGGAGCAGCGTCTTCCTTCGGCGCGACGATACAGCAGCTGGTCCTGTATTTACTCTTCTATTTCTATTCTCTCAACCTGAGCCTGGCGGTGTTCAATTTTCTGCCGGTCCCGCCGCTGGACGGATCGCGTATCTTTTTGGTGTTTCTGCCGCAGAAGTACTATTTCGGCATTATGAAATACGAGCGGTACATCCAGCTTGCCCTGATGCTCTGTCTGTGGCTTGGCTTCTTAGACGGCATCCTCTCTACGCTGGTCGGTTGGCTTGCATCCGGGATGTTTGCACTGGTGGGATTGATCCCCGGACTTTGAGCGATGGAAAACCCTATCAATTACAAGCTCGATCAGTTTGAAGGTCCGCTCGATCTTCTGCTGACGCTGATCATCAAAAACAAAATCAACATCGACGACATTCCGATTGCCCTGCTCTGCGACCAATACATGGCGTATATCGAACACAATCTCGACGCGGGCATGGATGTGGCGGCGGAATTTCTTTACATGGCAAGCGAGCTGATGCTGCTCAAAAGCCGGATGCTCCTGCCACGTGACCCGGAGGTGGAGGAGGATCCACGCCTTTCCCTGCGCGATACGGTTCTCGAATACCAGAAAGCGAAGCTGGCGGCGGCAGAGCTATCCGATCTGTATGCGCTGTTCGGTGGCAGAATGGTCAAGGAACAGGACGACATCTCGCCCGACCGCACCTATGTTGCACCGCACGATGTGGAATTGCTGCGCACCGCGCTGATCCACGCACTGTCGGTCTCGGACAATAAGCTCACAAAAAAGAATCCCGATACAGCATTTGATCCGATTGTCCATCAGCCGCACGTTCCGGTGCAGGTGGTCACAGCGGATCTGCTCGCACGTCTGCACAGGGACGGTCGCCTCTATCTCGATCGGTATTTTCTCGATTCTCACTCCCATTCCGAACAGATCGCCAAATTCCTGTCTATACTGGAATTGATGAAGGTCCATGTGGTCGCACTCTGGGAATGGAAAAACGAATCGGATGACGATGCGGACTCTGCCGGGGCGGTTGTGGATCTGGCGGATCATGTGGCACTGATTCTCGAAAAAGAGCCGGACGCGGAGCTGCTCGAAGCACTCACGGAATACGCTTAAATCACGGCGTTCCCATACGTCGTACACAGGTGATACAATGGAAGTGGAAATCACAGCGCAAAACGACAATTCTCCGGCACCGGATACACGCACGGACGCGGAATACCATGCGATCTTAGAGGCCTGTCTCTACGCCGCGGGGCATCCTTTGACCTATGATAAGCTCGCGGAAGCCATGCAGATACCGCCGTCCAAATGCCGCGCGATGGTGGAAAAATACAAGGAAACGTACAACGACACCTCCATTTTGCCCCGTGGGATCCTGCTTGTTACCTTCCCGGACAGTTGTCAGCTATGCACCAGAGAAGCGTATGCGGCGGAGATCAAAACGGCACTGGGCATTCGGCGCGGCGGCAAGCTTTCCCAGTCGCTTCTGGAGGTGCTGGCGGTCGTTGCGTACAATCAGCCAACAACGCGTGCATTTGTGGATACGGTACGCGGTGTGGATTCCTCTTATGCCGTTTCCGCACTGCTCGAAAAGGGACTGATCGAACCCTGCGGCAAACTGGATGCCCCGGGCAGACCGACACTCTATCGGACGACAACGGATTTTCTCCGTGTGTTCGGCATCGATTCGCTGATGGAATTGCCGGTTGTACAGGTGCGCGGCGAAAACGGTGAGAAAATCGATGTTTCTCCGGATGTCACACTACGCGCGACGGAAAACGATTCGCCGGATACACACGATATCGATGTACGTGACGGTGATACCGAAAATGCGGACGATACGGGAAGCGATGCAGCCGATGCAGAAATACACTACGGTGCGGTATCCTCGGAAGACTCGACTGCGGAGCAATCTGCAAAGGATACGCCGTTTGCACTGCCGTTGGATTGACCGCATGGCGGAATGGATCTGCCAAAAGTGAAAATGGGCGAATGGAAATGGGAAAGGAGAGAGCGGTATGAAAGCAACATGGATTCTCGCGGGGATTCTGCTCTTTTTGCTGCTTCTCTGCTCAATACCAATTTCCATCCGGTTTCGGCTCGGCGCACTGCTGCAAATCGATGTCAGGATCTGCGGCATACGCATACTGACCTTACCGCCTCCTGTCACCACATCGGTCGATCTGCGGAAATTCACATACAAACGGCACAGACGCAGGCTCCGCAAAGAAGCGCGGAAACGGGAAAAGCGGCGGCTGGCAGAAGAAGCGAAAAGCAAAAAGGAACAGACAAAATCCACAGCACGCAAAATGCCGCGCCTTGCGGATGCACATCAAAAGATAGCGGAAAGCGACGACGGTCTGCGGGAAATGCTCCCGTTTCTCCTTGCCGCTCTCGACACGATCCCCAAATTCTTCGGCAGAATGGAGTGCGTCATCCGAAAGCTGCACGTGACAGTCGGTGGAGACGATGCGGCACAGGCTGCCATCCGTTTCGGTGTATTGTCCCAGTCTGCGGCATACCTTTTGGAAATTCTCGACTGCCGTACACGGCTGCAACCATTGGCGGACGATGCGCTGCGGGTCTGTGTGGATTACACCGCTCCCAGAACCGCTTACGACGTGGATTTCACGCTGACCATCCGTCCGGGATCCATTCTGCACACCGGAGTGGATATGCTTACAGCGTGGATACGCAGAATGAAAAAGTCTTGACACCAATTTCAGGATGCTCTGCATCCATCGCGTTTCTGTGCCGAAAAGCTCCGATATATGGCTTTATGGCGCAAAAACTACATTCGATCAGAGTCTCCCTAATTTTTCGATAGGAAAGTGAGGACATCTCATGGCGGAAAACAGCAAGCTCAATGATATGAACAAAACCAACCTCGATTCCATACGGACCATGCTCGACGCGAACACCATCGTGGGAGAGCCGATCAATACCTCCGGCGGTGTGGTCATCATCCCGATCTCCAAAATCACGGTCGGTTACGCGTCCGGCGGCATCGATTATCAAAAAAAGACGCAGCAGAACGCAAACGGTAAGCCTGCCGGAAACAATTTCGGTGGTGGCGGCGGAACCGGACTGACTGTACAGCCTGTCGGATTTCTGGTGGTGCAGCCGGATGGGAATGTCAGTATGCTCAACGTCAATGCGCCGTGCGGTGGCGGTGGGGCGACCGATCCGGTATCGTCCGTTGTGGGGCTGATCGAGAAATCTCCCGATCTTGTGGAACGGTTCCGCGAGATTTTCGGCAAAAAGGATCCGTCGTCTGATTTCTAAGCCCGACGTACTGTTCGGTCGCATACGATTTTCATAAAATCTGCATCATTCGGTGCGCATTGCCATGGATTCTATCGTATGATCTCGCCGGCGGCAGTGCATACTGCTCTCTGAAAAACCTTCTGGGAGGTACGTATGCGAAAACAACTACTGGCTTTTTGTCTTGCCGTCTGCCTGTGCTGTACCCTTTGCTTTTCTGTCGCTGCCGAGGAGGTTTCGGTGTCGGCGGAAGCGGCGGTTCTGATGGAGACATCCACAGGTGAGATCATCTACGCGCGCAATCGGGATGAGCGACTGCCGATGGCAAGTACGACAAAGATCATGACCGCACTGGTGGCAATCGAAAACGGTGCGTTGTCTACACTGGTCACTGTGGACAGCGGTGCGGTCGGTGTAGAGGGATCGTCGGTCTATCTGCGTGCGGGTGAGGTTTTAACGCTGGAAGATCTTCTCTATTCCCTGATGCTCGAAAGTGCGAACGATGCGGCGGCTGCCATTGCCTACGCGATCGGCGGCGGTATTCCGGAATTTGCAGAGATGATGAACGCCAAAGCACATTCGCTCGGGCTGACCAATACCCATTTCACCAATCCCCATGGATTGGACGATCCCGAACATTACACCACAGCGGCGGATCTGGCACGACTCACGGCATATGCGCTCCACAATCCGGATTTTGCCCGTATCGTATCGACCTATCGTCATTCGATTCCGATGCAGGACGGCGATGGTGTGCGTGTACTTGTGAATCACAACCGACTTTTGAAGCAGTGCACGGATATTGTCGGCGTCAAAACCGGATTCACACGAAAAAGCGGTCGCTGTCTGGTATCGGCAGCAAAACAGAATGGCGTGGAATTGGTGGCAGTCACTCTGAACGCACCGGACGACTGGCATGACCATCGTGCGATGCTCGATTACGGCTTCACACGTTTTTCCGAGGTCACGCTTGCCGAAAAGGGAGCGTATGTCTGCGAGATTCCCTGCGTCGGAGCACCGGATGGATATGTGGCGATTTGCAACACCGACGGTCTGACAGCGGTTTTGCGCGATCATCCCACCGTGACCCACGTGCTGGAAGCACCGCATATTGCGTTTGCACCGATTCATGCCGGTGATGCGTTGGGAACGGTGCGATTCTATGCGTACGGCTGTGAGATCGGTTCCCTGCCGCTTGTCGCCTGTGCGGATATTTCTCTGCCCTGCACGGAGCCGGGATTCTTCGCACGCATCTTCGATAAGGCGAATCCGTAAAGCCGTTATTTTCAATACGATCCAAATTTCATTCGTAGAAAGGTGTCTCCATGGAGATTCGACTGCAAAAGTATTTCAGCGACTGCGGTATTTTATCGCGTCGTGCGGCAGAAAAAGAGATTGCGGACGGCCACGTTACCGTCAATGGAATCGTCGCCGTGATGGGGCAGAAGGTGGATCCGGAAACGGACGAGATTCTCTGGAACAGACGGCGCATCCGACAGCCCCTCGTTGGTGGTGTGCGGAAATACACGTATATTCTGCTCCACAAGC